>CAJXKO010000008.1 GCA_913055845.1 uncultured Bacteroidota bacterium
CGGGTGTACAGCTTCTTGTGGGTTGTCATTGGAGTAACCTCCCCGTGATGCCACGGAGTTTTGAGGATGCCTGGCTCTCCCGGTGAATCTCTGAATCTCGGAGCCCGGACAACTCCCGGAGCGTTTGGGGCCAGGTGTGTCCCTTTGACGCCGCCCCCGGGGAAAGTTCCCGCTTGTGCCGTCCCTAAGAGGCTTCTCTTGGGGGCGTCCCGGTCGGAGGCGCTTTGCTCTGGAAGAGGTCGCTTTGGAGGAGGTCGTCTTCCGCAATTCTCCGCGGTCCCGTCACCAGTTCGTCGCAGTTGGCCCTTGCGCCGAGCCACAGATTGTCGTATACTAGCCCAGCGCGTCATGCCAGAGACCAAACGGATTGGACGGTCGATGATCGGAAGATCCAGCAGTTCTGGCACGGCGCCATAGAAAAGCCCACTCCGGCAGTGAGCCCGCCCTCGGCTGCCGGAGGCGGGCTTTTTCTATTTCTACTCCCGCTCTACTCCGGACCGTCGCCGGGCCGTGGTACACGCCCATTCAGGCATGTTCATGCGGGGTGCGTCAATGGGGACCTCGGCGCGGAGGCGGCGCTTCAAACTCGTAGGTGTCCGTCTCAATCATCTTGAGGATCTGGCCGATGGTGGGCCGGTCGCCCCAGTAGGTGCCGACGTGGGCCAGGCGGACCATGCCCTCCGGGTCGATGATGACGGTGGCAGGCCGGTTGACGTATTCGGAGTGCACCGCGTACTGCCACGGGTCGATGCCGTACCGGAGGCCGACGGCGGCGGCCCGGTCAACGAGGTGGGGCCACCAGATGCCGTCGGGGTAGGGGTCGTGGGGATGGTCCCCCGGAAGCTCGTCGGCAAACCAGTATTGGGGGCGAAATTCCTGTCCCGTCATCACGCGGGCCCGGTAGCGGTCGTGGCACTCGAGAGTCGCGACCGCCACGTCGAGGTCGCGAAATTGGGATTCGCGGTCGATCAAGCCCCGGAACTCCTTGTGGCAGACCGGGCACCAGTCGGCAAACACCCAGAGGAGGACCACGGTCTTGTGCCCGTGCATCTCGGCGAGAGACCAGTCGGTCCCGTCCGTGTCGCTGAGCGTAAAGGACGGGGCGGGGTCGCCCGCCTGCACCCGACCGGCCGTAGAGAGGTCGAGGGTCGCAAATTGCTCGGCCACCGCCGGCTCTACGGGCGTGTTCTTCCGGATCCGGTCGAGCGCCACCGCGCACTGGTGGCGCACGTCGGTGTGTTCTTCCTCGTCGAGGGGATCCGCCACCGCCGCCTCCGGCGCCCCGATCTGCCCGAGGGCAATGGCCGCCTGGGAGCGCACCACCGGGTCGGGGGCGCGGGCCAGGAGCGTGCTCAGGGGGGCGGCGGCCGTCTCGGCCCCGAGGATGCCAAGGGCCATCGCCGCGATCTGCTGCACGTGGGCGCTGTCGTGGTTCGTAAGGGGAAGGACCCGCGACGGGTCGTCGCTGCCGAGGCGAACCAGGTCACGGGCGGCCCGGGTGCGCACGCGCCAGTCCGTGCTTTCCCGGTCGGCCACGCCGTCGGCGCCCGTGTTCGGGTCGACCGTGAACCCGTTATCGACGGGGGCGAACGCGTGGCGCTCGATGCGCCCGGCGATGCTTTCGGCGGACGGAGGGGCGTCAGGGGGCATGCGGCGTGCGTGTCGGTCGGGAAAGAGGGGGCAGATTTATGGAGGACCGGGGGCGTTGGGGCGGCACGGGGCGTTTCGAGAGCGGCGGGCTCCCCGTCCCCAGGCGTGGAGAGGAGGGGCTCTTCAAAGCTGTCTTTGCTCTCTGTCACTTCGTTGCGTCTCGGAGCCAATTGTTACCGACAGCCGAGGGCCCACCGAGCCGAGGGGCCACCCACTGAGACGCAGACGCCCGCCGCGCAGACCCGCCCATAGAACAGGGGGCACAGTCCGGAAACCCTCCTGGGACTGCCCGTACAGGGGAGCGTCGATGCTCGCTTGTCCTTCCGTTCCGTTCGCGTTTCCGTATGCCCGCCCGCTGGCCCCCTCTCGCCTCGGAGTCGAGGATTCGTGGCGCTTTCCTCTGGCTCCTGCCCCTCGCCCTCCTGTGCGTGCTTGGCGCCCCGACCGCCCACGCCCAGGTCGAGTCGTTCTTTCCCGATAGCGTCCGGCACGATGCCGACATTCCCTCACCGGGCGAGTTTTTGGGCCGCGAAGTTGGGGCCCGCCACACCCGCCACGCCCGCATCGTGGCTTACTTCCGGATGCTGGCGCGCCGCTCCGACCGGATGACCGTCCGGCGGATTGGGAAAACCAAGGAGCTCCGGTCCATGATTGTAGGCATCGTGACGTCGCCCGAGCACCACGCGAACCTCGATGCCCTGCGCCGGCAGCATCTGCGCCTGAGCGATCCCTCGGCGTCGGTCGACGACATCGACGACCAACCGATCGTGGTGCAACTCGGATACGGCGTGCACGGGGACGAGCCCTCCTCCAGCGAGGTGGCGATGCTGCAGGCCTACCACCTCGTTGCGGGGCAGGGCCCTGCGGTCCAGCGCTCTCTGGAGGAGGGCATCTTCCTGATCGAGCCGGTCCTCAACCCGGATGGGCGTGACCGGCACACGCGGTGGGTCAACATGCACCGGGGGAGCCCGCCGGTGGCCGATCCGCTCGACCGCGAGCACAACGAGCGGTGGCCCAGCGGGCGCACCAACCACTACTGGTTCGACCTGAACCGCGACTGGTTTCCGCTCGCGCAGGTCGAAAGCCGACGCCGGGTCGACTTCTACCACCGCTGGCGCCCCAACGTGGTGACGGACTTTCACGAGATGGGGACCAATAGCACCTACTTCTTCGAGCCCACCGAGCCGGTCAACTCTTGGAATCAGCTCGTGCCGGACCGGGTCTACACGGAGCTTACCAACTACTTCACCGAGAACTGGGCCGATGCTCTCGACGGGCTCCGCACGCCCTACTTCACGAAGGAGGTCTTCGACAATTCGTATCCGGGCTACGGCTCGACCTACCCGAACATGCAGGGCGGGATCGGCTTCGTCTTCGAGCAGGCCAGCTCCCGCGGGCACCGGCAGCAGAGCGAGACGCGAACCGTGACGTTTCCGTACACCATTCGGAACCACCTCCGCAACTCGTTGGCCACGGTCGAGACGGCCATCGAGCAGAAAGAGGTCTTCTTGCGGCACCAGCGCACGTTCTTCGAGGAGGCCCTGAGCCGGGCCGAAGAGTTCCCGACCGACGCCTACGTCTTCGGCCATGCGCAGGATACCTCGCGGGTCCGGGCGTTCCTCGACCTTCTGCTGCGGCACGAGATTGACGTCTACGAGCTCGGCGGTTCGTACTCGGCCGACGGCACGACGTACGAGCCCGGCTCGGCCTACGTGGTGCCCACGCGCCAGCCGCAGTATTTGATGGTGCGGTCGATGTTCGAGAAAGTGACGAGCTTCCCCGACAGCACCTTCTACGACACCTCGGCGTGGTCGGCGGCGCTCTCGTACGGCCTGCCCCACGCGGCGGTGCAGGATGGAGGCGTGCCCCGGGGCGACCAGGTCTCGGCGGTGCCGGGGCGCGAGGGGCTGGGCCGGGTGGCACAGCCCGCCGTGGCCTACCTGCTCGACTGGGGGGACTACCGGGCGGCGGAGGCCCTCCACGTGCTTCACGAGCACGACCTTACGACGAAGACGGCCTACGAGCCGTTCGAGATTACGACCCACGGGGGCGCCCGCTCGTATCCCCGCGGGACGATTCAGGTGCCGGTGCAGCCGCAAACAATCGCGCCCGACAGCCTACACCGAATCATGGAGCGGGTCGAGCGGGAGGCCCGCGTCAACGTTCAGGCCGCCCCCACGAGCCTGAGCCGCGACGGCGTCGACCTGGGGAGCGGCGCCTTCGAGCCGCTCGACGCGCCGAAGCCGCTCATGCTGGTGGGCGAGGGCGTGTCGGCGTACGAGGCGGGCGAGGTGTGGCACCTGCTCGACACCCGGGTACACATGCCCATCACGAAGGTAGACCGTTCGGACGTCGGCCGCGTCGACCTGTCCGACTACAACACGATGGTCCTCGTGTCCGGCAACTATGGCTTCCTGGAGGACGAGCAGGTGGAGGCCCTACGGCGCTGGATCGGGGCGGGCGGGACGCTCATCACCATCCGCGGGGCCACCGAGTGGGCGGTGGAGGAGGGGCTGGTCAACGACTCCGCGCTCGTGGCGGCGGATCCCTCCGGCGCCCCGTCTAAGGGCGCCGACACCGAAAGGGAGCGCTACGACTACGCCACGGCCGACGAGCGGGCCGGTGCCCAGCGCATCGGCGGGTCGATCTACGAGGTGGACCTCGACCACACCCATCCCCTTGCGTTTGGCCTCACGCAGGATCGGTTTCCCGTCTATCGCAACCACGACATCTTCCTGCCCCCCACGGCCAATCCGTACAGCACGGTGGCCCGCTACACCGACGCTCCCCGGCTCAGCGGGTACGTCTCGGAGAAGAATCTGGAGCGCATCCGCGGCGGCGGGTCGCTTCTCGTGGACGACGTGAGGGAGGGGCGAATCGTCCTGTTCGTCGACAATCCGAACTTCCGGGGCATGTGGTACGGGACGAACCGGCTTTTCCTGAACGCCCTCTTCTTCGGCCCCACGATTGAGGTGCCCGCGGCAACGGGGTACGAATAGGGACCCAGTGAGGGTGTCCTGCGCGCACAGGCAGGACGACTGGAGAGTTACTGGCGCCGCACCGGCCAGGCGCCGGCGGGCAGCTTGGGGGCATACCGGTCGAGGGCCTGCCGCACCGCCACGGAGTCGAAGGTCCCCACCACCACGCGGTACAGGGTTGAGTCGCCTTTGGAGACGGGCGTCATGTCCACCGACAACTGCGCCTCCGAAAAGCCCTTCCGGTATCTCTGCATGAGCGATCGGGCGGCGGTCGGGTCGGTCATGGTCCCTACCGCAATTCCCCATGTGCCGCCCCCCCGGCCCAGCGCCACGCGTCCGCCCTGATCGGCGTCGGGGTCGCGGGGGGCGTAGAGCCGCTCGGTCATGAGCGTGCGCCGGTTCCACCGTGGGCGCCGCTGGGCCTGCTGGCGGTAATAGTAGGTGGCCGAAGAGTCGACGCGCCAGTCGACGAGCACGTAGTCCCGGCGTTCGAGCCAGGCCTGCTCGGTGCTGTCGAGCGGTTCAAACCGGAACGCCCCCATGGGCATTTCCCACGCTAGCAGTCGGGCCTGTACCGTGTCGGGCGATCCGTAGGCGGGGGGCTCGCCGGTGGCGGCGCGCAGGGCCCCGGGCGGCGTGTCCTGGCACCCGCCCCAGAGCAGGAGGGCCGCGAGAAGTAGGACGGGCAAAAAGCGGGAGGGGGAAGGGGCGCAGCACATGGGACGCGTGATTGACGCCGCGAATTTACGAGGACTGTGGTCGTGGGGTGGGGCGTGGGTAGACATCAACCGGTCGCAACATGGTTCCTTTATGGGGGCCGGATGGGACGCTCTTTAGCCGGGGGGCTCTCTTTAGCAGACCTCTGCGTCCACCGTCGGCCTCCGAAGCGCCCGCCCGGCAGAAATCTGTCGTGTCATGGGGCGAGCAATCCCCTCGTCGTGCAACCGACCGCCGACGCTGTGACGGCGGGCGGCACGTGCCGAGAGACAATTCCTTTCGGGGCCTCTCCGTCGGGGGGACCTTGCGCGTCAAAAGCATACGAACCATTTTCCGCTTTCGAAAGAACTCGGCACTGGCAGGTCGGGGCTACCTGGGACGGCTTCGCCCAGGCCGTTCGAGGTGCAGGAGAAACGCCTCCGGACGAACGGAAGCGCTTTTGATCCGAGACTTCGCATAGGCTTCACGGAATTGGTTTCTAGCCTTTCCCGCTCCGTTTCTACTCTTAGTGATGGTTGAACTGTACTCAACATCCGCACCGAAGCGGCCTGCATATCGCTTGGCATCTCTGTTGCAGGCGTGGCTGATGGGCGTGCGGCGCACTCCGATCCTCCTTACGGATCCTCACGGAAGACCTTGACGGGCGCGCGCAGGGCTTCTATTCGGGAGCGTCCCGACTGAGGCTCCTGGACTGAGGCTCCTGGACCAAGACGATTTCCGTACCGGAACGTCCGGTGAGGGGAGGCCCCCTCGGAGACTGGCGGGGCGCTGGCTTTCCGCAGTGCACCGTTGTGTCCACCAGCCGAGCGCGTACCCTTTACCACCTGGCGCGTGCGCTAGAAATTTATTATGGACCTGCTCTTTTCGGATGCCGCCCACACCCTGTGGGCCGGCGCCGTGTCCTTTCTTGTCGGCCTGGGACTCACGCCCGCGCTGGGGCGGTGGGCCCGGCGCCTCGACCTGGTCGACCGGCCGAGTGAAGACCGGTGGGGGCGGCGCCCTGTGGCCCTTCTCGGGGGAATGGCCATCGCCGGCGGACTCACGGCGGGCGTGCTCTGGGCGGGGGCGCAGTCGGTGTGGTCGTGGCCGGTGTGGGCCGGGGCGCTTCTCATGTTTGGGCTCGGGCTGGCCGATGACCTGCGCGGGGTGACGCCCGTGATCAAGGTTCTCGGTCAGGTTGTGGCGGCGGCGCTGGTCCTGTACGCCGGGCTTGCCTTTTGGCGCGGCGGGCCGCTCTGGGTCTTTACCCCGCTCACGTTTTTGTGGGTGATCGGGGTCACCAACGCTGTCAACCTGATCGACGGCATCGATGGTCTTGCGGGCGGCGTGACGGCGGTCGCCGCCGCAACGCTCGCCGTCATTAGCGGGATTCTTGGGCACTGGCCGTTGGCCGCCGTGATGGCGGCCGTGGCGGGTGGGAGCCTGGGCTACCTCCCGTACAACGCCCCGCCGGCGCAGATTTTTATGGGGGACTGTGGGAGCCTGTTGCTTGGATACCTGCTGGCGGTCGGGGCCCTTGGCGTACAGGGCAGTGGGGAGCCGGTCGTCGGGACGCTCGTGCCGATTGCCGTCCTCGCGGTCCCCATTGCGGATACGACGTTTGTGACGATCACGCGCCTGCTGCGGGGGCAGTCGATTCGAGACGGCGGCACCGACCACGTGCACCATCGGCTCGTGAAGCTCGGCTTTTCGGAGGGGGAGGCCGTGCTACTGCTCTGTGGGGCAAGTGGGCTGTTTGGGGCACTTGCGCTGTCCACATTCTGGATGGAAACTGCCCTGGTGTTGGCCCTGGCGGCCCTGGTCGCCGTGGCCCTGGCCGTGTTTGGGGTATACCTGGCCACGACCGGCGCCTACGCGGCCCCCGGCGCCTCGCGCACCCTCAGCACCAGTCAGCGCGTAGGGTCGTTTCTGCGGACCTACGGGGGCGGGGCCTCCTGGAAGGCCGTGGTGGGCATGATTGCGGACTTGCTCCTGGTTGGGGCTGCCTTTGTCGTGGCAATCCACCTGCGGCACGGGGGCGCGCCGCCGCCCGCCGTGTCTGACCTCGCCATGCAGGCGTTGCCGGCCCTCATCGTGGCCAAACTGGGGGTGTTCTACGCCGCGGGGCTCTATCAGGGCATCTGGTCGCACGCGGGGACGCCGGAAGTGCTGCGCCTCATCCTGGCCTCCATGGGTGGCTCTCTGGTCGTGGGGGCCGGGCTTTGGGGCTGGGCCGGTGCCGCGCCCGTAGCCCTCCTCATTATCGACTGGGGCATCACGACGCTGGTTGTAGGGGGCGTGCGGTTCGGCTTCCGGGCGTTGCGTCAGTCGGTGGTGGCGCACCAGGCGGCGGGGCGGCGCATTCTTCTGTACGGCAGTGGAGCCGACGAAATGCTGGCCCTGCGCTCGCTTCGCCGTTGGCCCGACGGCAATTTTGCGGTCGTCGGACTCCTGGAACAGGACGAGCGGCGCCACGGCCAGCGTGTGCAGGGAGTGGAGGTCCTGGGGGGCGTGGCGGACCTATCCGCACTCTGTACCGATCGCGACGTCGACGAAGTCGTCGTGCCTGAGGGGGCGACCGATGAGGAGACGCGGCGCCGCATTCGGGCGCAGTGCCAGGAGGCAGGCGTGCCGTGTCGGTACTTTACCGTTGCGCTCCGGTCTCCTGAGGAGGCCGACTCGCCCTCCCTGTCCCGCGCTCCGGGCGACGGCGCGCCCACCCGCTCGTCGTCGGCGTAGAAGGCCTGGTCGTAACGCCTCTACTGGGGGCGTGTCGATACCCGCGGCTCCGAAGGCGGGACGAGAGGGCCGACGTCCTGCAGAGGGCCTTTGCTGGGGCGGCTGTTTGTAGGCAGGCATCTTGCGAGAAGCCTCCTGCGGACAGATGTCCGGCGAGAAGAACCGCCCGAGTGGCCCCAAGGGCGCGCTACGGGACGCGACTCGTCCGCCCAGCCCCCCTGTTTTTGCTTTTCCCCGATACGCTTCGAGGCTCCGATGTGTACACTGCTACGGCACGGACTCTTCGCCACAATTTCTGGGCTCATCCTGGTCCTCGGGGCCGTGGTGCCCTGCGGGGCGGACGCCCAGTCCCTGCGGACTCACCTGCCGCGCTCCATCAATGAGTCCGCCGGGCTGGGGTATGCAGGGGGCGAAATTGCGGGGGAGGGGCATGGGGGACAAGGGCCCGCGCCGGCCCTCACCGCCGGTACGCCGACGGCCTACGGGGCCGAGTTGGGGGATGTCTTCGGAGGGGTCGCCTACCAGCGCTACCTGGCGGCGGGCATTCCCGAGAGAGATGATGGGGCAGCGTTCATCGGCGTAGGCATAGGTGATGCGCACGAGGCTGTCGGCCTCGAACTCACGTACGCGCCATACGATTTGGTGGAAGAGCCCCTCAGCGACGGAAGCGTGAGCCTGAAAATTCACCGCCACCTTTACAGGGGACTGGCCATCGCCGTGGGAATGGAAGACCTGATCCGCTACGGCGACCGCATTAGTGGAAGCGCCTACGTCGTGGCGAGCCAGACGGTCCGGGTGAACAGGGGCGTGCTGACTGGCATGTCGGCCACCCTGGGCGTGGGGGACGGGCGCTTCAACACCATGGAGAATCTCTCATCAGGGACGAACGCGGCCGGCGTGTTCGGGGGACTCAGCGCCCAGTTTGCCGACCGCGTACACGTGCTGGGCACCTGGCACGGGCAGGATCTCAATGTTGGAGGGTCGTTCGTGGTGCCGGGCCCCGTTCCCATGACGGTCACGCCGGTCTGGGTGAACGTGCTCGACGAGCACGTGGATGGCCATCGATTTGCCATAAGCGTAGGGACGAGCGTCCAGGTCCTCTGACGTGTCCTGGGGAAGCGGGGCAGCTCCACTCTCCCGAAGGACGAAGCGACGCGGGGTGGTCCCGGTAAAATCACCCGGAAGCTCTCCAATCCTACGGATGCTCCGTGCTCGTGGGCTGGTCCCCAGCCGATCTTCGATTCCCGGAGGGGAGGTCTGAGGGCTCCGCAGGGGGCAGGGACGGGCTGTTGCGGGATGGAGACAGAACAGCAGGTCCCCTGATTCGGGGCCGGAGGGCCGTTGCCGTGTGGCGTATCTGGGAGTCAACAGCGACTACCACTGGGCAAAAACGCCCAAGGTGCCACCCGTGTGTTGAAACACCTCGTCGTCACTGTACCGAACGGCGGCGGTTACCCCAACCCCCGACGTGAGGAAATGCCGAAGGCGCACGCTCACAAAAAAGGTGCGCGTCACCAGTATCTCAGAGCGTGAATTGATGGGTTCGACGCTCCTCCCAAGCCCGCCCTCCACGTCGACGTAGGAGAGGGAAGAGGCCGGGCCGTAGAAGCGACGTGCGCCAATGCGCTGGGCAACGGCCCATGTATCCGGTCGAGGCCCGAGGGCGGTGCGCGTTCGAAGGTACCACGAGCCCACGTACCGACCGAGGCCAGGCCCGAACTGATGAACGTCCTCGCTCCGGTATCGCCGCCAGCTATACCGCCCCGATAGCTCCCACGCCCCGACAGATTGAAAGACGCCGGACTGAAGGGTCCCCTGGGGCCGGACATCTGCGGTTGGGCTGAGGCCCGCTTTCACGTGCCCGTAGGCCCCGGCCCAGAGATCGGGCCATGCGTCGATCTGCAGGCCCCCGTCCGTGGTGCCGAAGCGCTGCTGCCGGATGACGGTCGCCATTAGCGTTCCGTGGGATGTCTCTCGTTTGAGAGAGACAGTCCACCGGCGCCAGTTCTGCCTCCCTTCCGAGAGGCGGTCATAATCGTAGCGCGTGGCCGTCTCCCAGACGCGCTCAGTCAACCCAGGGTGCTGGGCGGCCGTCTGCCTCGCGCCTCCGAAGGCCACGACGCACATCAGTGCGGCAAAAAGCAGGGCGTGATTACGCATTGGAAGTATTGAATCCTGTCCGTTCGATTGTGCCCCACTCCTCCTTGCTGCGGAGATACGACCACAGGCCCTTGATTCGCCACCAGGCGTTGAGCTGGCGATAGCCAAAGTTGTCGAGGATGGAGAGAAGAAGAAGCTGGAGAAGATCCGACGTCTTTTGGTATCGGTGAAAAGAAAGTTCTTCCATGGCCACGGCACTGAGCGAGAGCGCCATCCCGAGGGCGAAGGCGACCAGGAAAAATGCCAGGGCAATCGGCGCCGAGAGAGTACCGGTCGCCAGGGCGACGACGAACCAGGCGTATCCCAGAAATTCGAGAATCACGCCGAAGGTCTCCAGAAAGTAGAAGAATGGATACGCCAGCAGGCCGACCCGACCGTAGCGCGGGTTCAAGAGCATCCGCTGATGGCGAATCATCGAGTCCACCATTCCCCGGTGCCACCGATCGCGCTGACTCCCCAGGCCGGAAAGGGTCGACGGCACTTCTGTCCAGGCGACCGGATCGGGAATGAAGCGGACCCGATACTCTTCCCCTCTCTCTCGGAGCCACCGATGCATCCGAAGCACCAGCTCTAGGTCCTCCGTCACGCTATCAGTTTCGTATCCCCCGACCTCCACAACCGTCTCACGGCGAAACATCCCGAACGCACCTGAAATGATGACCATTGCCCCGAGCGTGTCCCACCCGAGGCGCCCGAAAAAGAACGCACGGAGGTACTCGACGACCTGGAGTTTCGAGAGCAGTCTTTGAGGCATCGATACGTTCTGAACACGGCCGGACTGGATTGTGCAGCCGTTCGCGACGCGAATGATGCCCCCCACTGCCACAGTGGAGGTGTTTTCCAGAAAGGGACGCACTATGCGAATAAGCCCTTCCCGCTCCACAATTGTGTCCGCGTCCATCGCACAGAAGAAAGACGTCTCGCAGAAGTTGACTCCTGCGTTTAGGGCATCGGCTTTCCCGCCGTTTTCCTTGTCGATGACCCAGAGGTCTGGATGAGTACGGCTCCGGTAGACCTGTCGGATCGACTCGGTCGGCAGGTCGCTCGTCGGGGGGCGCGAGGTCGGCTGGAGTTTGAACGTGTTGCGTAGTCGTTCGAGTGTGGCGTCGGTCGACCCATCGTTCACCACCAAGACCTCAAAGTTTGGGTAGTCGACGTTCAGGAAGGCACGGATTGACGCGACACAGGTCGACTCCTCATTGTAGGTTGGGGCAATGAGGGTAATGGAGGGGAGGCTTTCCGAGGCGAGCGCCTCTTCGGGGTTGTAGGCATCGAGCACGTAGCGGTATCGCACCACTCCCCAAAACGTGATGATGCTCATGAAGACGTACCCCCCATTTAGGACCACGAAGTAGCCGATCAGTACGTACGTGGTCCACTGTAGCAGCGCGTTCATTGGTCGAAGGAGAGGAGAAGATCAGAAGCGAGTGCTGCCCGCGGATGGTCGAGGGTCCGCAGTTTGCGAAGGGGGGTTATGGAGCCGATTTCGATGAGGCTCCGCGCCGCGCCAAGGGCGACCCATCGCGACTCGTCACCGTACACGAGCGCCCCTAGAAGGACCTCGTCCTCGGGAGTCCCCAGCTGTCCAAGTGCCCGGGCCGCATGCAGGCGAACGAAGGAGGCCGGTGCGTGGCAGTAGGCGCGTATGAGCGGTCCGTGTACGCCTTTTCCCAGGTGTTTGAGCAAGCGAAGGAGACTCGCCGTCACCTTGGGGAATTGAAGCATGTCTCGAAACTTCGCGTCCTCGAGCAGCCAGGCCGCTGCGGCGACTGAGGCGGTATCCCGAAGTTCTCGGAGTGTCTCTGCGCAACAGATGCGTACGAAGGGGGGACGTTCATCATCGGCCATCGCGGCCCGCATTGTCGGGGCCGCCGCCTCGCCCAGATGAACGAGGGAGGAACTAAGGTGCCGAGGGTCCACATGGGCCAACCGCGGCAGGCAGTCGAGAAGGCGTTCGGCATCCGCGGCCCCCCCGACCCTTGCAAGCGAATGCACCGTCCGTTCTACGACTCGGGGGGAGGAATCGTCAAGCATTTGTCGAAGGGCGGCTGCTTGCTCGGGGCCGCCGAGAAGCCCAAGCCGCTGGACGGCTCGCGCCCGAACCAGTGAGCGTCGGGACGACAGGTTCGCTTTCACCCGCGGCAGGAAGGGAGCCGCCAAGGCCTGAATGATCTGTTTTTCGGAGCCATCGACGACCGTGGCGTACGGCATCAGGGCCTCCAAAAAAGAACCGTAGTACTTCTTTGGTACCGTGTCGGTGAGAGTTTGGGGCCTGAGGTCCCCCGCGAGGACCGTCACTATCTGTGCGTCCCAGTCCTCCTTTTGGCGCTTCCAGACCCGCGTCTGGTACCGCGACCAGACGTGGCTCCCGAGTGCAAACGCGGCAAAGCACACCGACAGGAGCATTAGGGCCCCAGATCCGAGAATGAGCGTCGCGATGAGGTCGGAGGCTGGGGAAAAGACCTCGAACGGGGAGGAAAGATTGGGGCGCACAGGGCCAAGGAAGTCAAGTCCACGCAGGAGAGGCTGGTTAGGCGAGGGCCGGCACGGGCCTCTCGGTCGCCGTCGACAAAAGACGGGGCACCCGAAGAATTCGGGTCGTCACAATATTGGGGGCGAACGGCCGAGTAAAATAATCGAAGGCATTCATGTCGAAGGCGCGAATCACGTCCTCGTCGTTGCCGCGCCGTCCCATGAGCACGAAGGGGGGCTGCAGCGGAGGAACCGATTGCAGCAGCTCCAGGCCCGTTCGGCCGGGGAGGCCCGTTTCGGCCACCACGACGCCGAATGAGGTGTCCCGAATGTGCTGCAGGGCCTGCTCCCCATCGGGGGCCCGAACGACCGTGGCGCCCTTCCGGCACAACCGGTCTTCCAGCAGGTTTGCGCTCGGCTTATGAGAGAGGGCAAGCAAAATGGGCTCCTTCAGTTCTGACATCGAAATGAACCAGGGGCGTGCTTGGGGCTCGTTTGTGCCGTGAAAAAGGCGGAGCCTCCAGTGCCTCTACGGGTGGGGGCTGAAGGTGGGGGAATGGACGAAGGGCGTCCGCCGTCTCCGTGGCATGGTTGCTCCCAACACGATCACAAACACTGTGCCGTACGGCCCGACCGGTCCAAAAGACCCCTATTCCGGGTGGGTTTTTATCGGGCAACATCCCTTTGGCTGGTCTGAGCTTGGGCGCTTCCCAAAGACCCGGTTCGCCGGCTTTATTGAGGAGCACTTGGTTGTCCGAAGAGGACCTTGAGACGCGGTGCCCAATCCGCCGCTGGGGGGTGGCCTAGGCCCCGCTCTTCGTCTCCGCTACAGTAGTGGGCTGCGCGGGCGAGATCAGAAAATGTCTCCAGGATCCTGGCTCTCAAGCAGCCCCCCACGGGCCCATTGCACTACGGTCCGCCAACACCAATATCCGGCAACGCTCGCATCCGGCAACGCTCGCCCGAACGTCACCGACTCCCTGGGGGAAGCGCTCGGCCCCGTTCCGCAACAGGGCGTAACAGTGCGTGGCGGACGCCCGTGGTCACGAATGCACAGAGGCAATTCCCTGGAATTCGGGCGCTCGATGGTTCCTGCCTGTCCGAGGATCCGCGGGGCTAAAGCCTCCCGCCCCTTTTGAGAAGGGCGGCTCACGACACTCTACGGCCGACACTGCTCGTTTCCCATGTTGGGCGTTGCGTCCACACCAGAGAGACTCGCTTCAGTCGTTGCGTTTGTTGACCGTCGTCTCTGTCGGGTTGGGAGAAGAGGGTTCTGTCTCCTCCTTGTCCTATGGATCGGGGTACCTCCCGCCCTTGCTCAGTCCACGGAGCGCCATTCCCCGGGGGCCGAGCGGCTGCCCGAGCCAACTGACCTCCTTGCCTTTGCCGATCCGCAAGAACTTGCGCTTTCTCCCGATGGGGAGGCAGTGCTTCTCCGAACTCGTCGAGGCCTCCCCGACAGCAGCACGTATGCCGACAAGACGCGGCTCGTACCGACGGGGCCTGCGGCGGCAAAGCCCCTTGATGTGCCGCCCGGAGCGCACGAGTTTGAGTGGCTGCCGGAGGGGGAGCGCCTTGCCTACCTCGCCTCGACCGACCAAGGTAACCAGGTGTGGGTAAAGGCGATCGACGCCGATTCTGCTCGGCCGGTCACCCGTCACCCAGAGGGCGTGGAAAGTTTTTCCATCTCTCCCTCGGGAACCCAACTCGCCTACGTGACACGAGCTCGGGTCGACGTTCCGGACCGAAAAAGAGAAGACACAAAAAGTGAGAGGAAGGGGAAAGAAGTGAACATGGAGACCTTCATGTACCTTCGGCTTCGTGGAGCGCGATTAACCGCCGCCCCACCCCCGCCCTCTCGGAAGCAACTTTGGACGAAGAGCCTGGGCGGTGGGGAAGCCAGAAAAGTGGCCGATACCCTCTCTGTTGACGCCTATCGATGGTCTCCATCCGGGCATCGGCTCGCCCTTGCGGCGACCCCCTCTCGCCTTCGCGCCCAGGATCCTCAGGTGCCGATGTTGCGGACCGACCTCTACGTTTACGACCTGGAAGCACGGCGCCTACGCACGATTCACAGGGGCCATGCGGGAGGAGAGACCATCTACGACGGGGCTGTCTCCTATTCATCCCCATTCTGGGGGCCGGATGGAGACCGGCTCGGATTCCTGCGGACGGACCACAGCGATCGGTACGCAGCCGTCGCGGAACTGGGCATTCGAGATCTGAGTGCCCAGAAGACCCGATTTGTCACCACGTCGGATCATCCAGAGCTGTACAACCCGACGTTTCACTGGCACAGCCCCGACTCGCTTCTTGTCGAGTACACGAAGCAGGGGCGACGTGGGCTTTTTCGTCTCTCCCCAAAGGACGGAACGACAGCTCCCGTGTGGCGGCCAGTGCAGTACGCCAGTGGCTTTTCATTCAGTGCCCGCGGAGCCCGAGTCGCGTGGGTACAGCAAGGCATTGGGGCCCCTCCGGAGGTGCACGTGGCGGACCGCTCCTTCAAATCCGCCCGGCGCATTTCCCAACTCAACCAAGATCTCCGAACGAACGTCTGGTTGCCGAACGGGGAGCCGGTCACCTGGAGCTCGAGCGACGGGACTGCCGTCCAGGGATGGTTCGTCCCTCCGCGTGTCCGATCCTCGTCCGCGCCCCCACCTCCACTGATCGTGTTGCTGCACGGCGGTCCGGGCATGCCTTCGACCAACCAGTACCACCCCTACGATGGAGGGTGGCTGTATCCGGTGCAGGTCTTCGCGGCCCGGGGCTACGCGGTCTTCCTGCCGAATTACAGGCAGACGGGGTCTTTCGGGAAAGATTTCCAGCAGGTTGAGGCTCCCGACAAGGAAGCCGTCGCGGACGTCCTGACCGGGATCGACCACCTGGCATCCGAAGGACAGATCGATTCGACCCGCGTCGGCCTCATGGGACACAGCCACGGTGCCTGGCTGGGGCCCTTGGTTGCCGAAGAACGTCCGACGTTTGAGGCGGCCTCGTTTGCCGAAGGGGCAAGCAACTATCTTTCCCTCTACGGCCAGTGGTCCGGTTGGCGAAACCGGGGCCTCCACGAGTACAGCGTCGGTGGATCTCCCTACGACCGCACGCAACGATACGTGGACCTTTCTGTGCCCTTCCAGGACCGCTTCACGGCGAATACCCCCACACTCCTCGAATACGGACAAAACGGCACAGCCATCCAGGGCCTCGAGACGGCCACGGCGCTTTGGCGACACGGTACGCCCCACGAGCTCATCGTCTATCCCGGCGTCGGGCACGGCATCCGAGAACCAGCCATCCTTCTTGCGTCGATGCAGCGCAACCTCCAGTGGTTTGGGGAGTGGCTCCCGGTAGACTCGGCGTCGACCGCGGATGAGTAAAAAAGCCCCTCCGTAAAGGCCCGCCGCGTCCGGTGCCAGACTCGCCAGTGCCGTTTGGCGGGTGAGCATCTCGCTTCAAATGCACGTCTCCACTTCCCTCAACAGTTCCTGCGGGGCCATTCCTGGTGGTCCCTTTACGGTTCGAAGGTGGTAATCACAAAAATAATCAAGGGGGTGTCGCCCGCGTTGCGGACCGCGTGAAACGCGTTGCCTCGGACCGTTGTGATCGTGCCTTTGTCGAGGGGGTAGCTGCGCGGCTCGGCATCAGCGTGGTCCTTCTCCAGGTACGTGCCGTGGCCGTGCATCACGACGTAGACTTCTTGCTCGCCTCGATCCCCGTGCGTGTGAAAGCCGACGCTGTCCTTCCCCGTGGGAAGCACCATGTAGGCCCCAATTCGATTGTTAACGAGTTCGTCGTCTTCAAACATCTGCAGCAAGTACACGGTACCGGAGCCGTCGTACATGTCCTCCCGCTTGTCGTAGCGAACGGCCGAGCGCGAGGGGGCACCGTAATGGTGAACCGTCGTGTCCATCACCTCATCGAGCAGGGCATCGAGGCGTTGTTTTTCGCTGGGGGAGAGGGGAAGACGCGTGCGGGCCATGGCGGGAGAAGAGAGTAGATGGTTTAGGACGTCAACAGGAGGCGCTGGGCTTGAGTCGTGCTTCGGCCCTGAAGTCCGGGGCACGCCTGAACTCGAAGACCGTTCGGCCGAGCGGCCGGACCCAAGGCCCCCATCCTACTGCGAGACGAATCCCTGTTCCGCGTGGCGCATCCGGTACGCCCCGTAGCCGCCCCCAAACAGGGCAAGTAAAAACGTTCCAAGCGGGCTGAGGGGCACTTCCGTTCCTCCCCCACAACCCGCGTTCATGGGCTTACAGAGAAGATTCCCACCTGGGTTCTCGCAGCACTTCTCGTTCGGTCCGCAGTTCCCACACCCCTGGGCCTGCGTGGTCCCGTACGTCCCGCGGGCATCCCGGTCGGGGAATCCGCGCGACCGGTCCCGCTCCGGAGCAGCACGCCCGCGTTCTCGTCGATGCGAGGGCCCTGCACCAGGCGATCCGCTGCCTGGAGTGAAGATAGGGGGGGCTGGAGCCTGTGTTCTCGCTCCTGGTGCGGGAGGAGCGGTTGGCTCGGCCCATTGGGGAAGGTCCTGTGCGGAGCTAGGGGCCGGGGAGGGCGCTCCGAGAAGGACGAAAATAACGAGTAGGGCTGTTAGCCAGGAGGAGGGAGTCTGCAGTACCGCGATTCTCATCTCCGTTGTAGGTGGGGTGGGGGGATACACTACCCCCGAAAGACACGTCGGAGTTTAAAAGTTTCGGGCCAACGTGAAAGAATGAAAACGTGCCGGGGATTACGACGGGCTTTCACAGGCCGTCTCGGTCCCCTGTTCAGGGCGGTACCCCACGGCCGGCGCCAAAAACGACGGCGGGGCCGCCCTCGTCTGGAACGAGCCCGTTCAGGGTCGTCCCAGAATTCCCAGCGCTGAGAGGGCAGTACGTGCGCCGCTGCCGCCGGCATTGGGAAATGCTGGTCTTGTTTGCGATGTTGAACTTATGAGGCAGGGGATGCCGCCAAGGGAGCCCCGCATGTTTGTCTGGCACACCGACCGTTCCCATGGCTCACGACGCAACCGGCGACCGTCCCGCTCCCAAGGATAACTCGTCGGAGCGAGCGAAGGCGTCGGGACCCGAAGACAATCGGGCGGCGAGCCATTCCGCTGACGCGGCGCGGCCGCAGCGATCGCTTCTCAGCGACCTGATTCGCCGCCGCATTCCGCAGGTGCTGGCCGGCTATCTCGGGGTCACCTGGACCCTCTTCGAATTCATGAAGTGGCTCACCAATCAGTACCTGGTATCGCCGTATCTGGGGCAGGCCCTCCTCTTCGGCCTCCTCCTCTTCGTGCCCTCCGTCGTGCTGGTCACCTACCGGCACGGCCGCCCCGGTCCCGACGCCTGGACCCAGACCGAGCGCGTCGGAATTGCCGGGAATGCTGCGCTCGTCGCGATTGTCCTACTCGTGGCGTTTGGGGGCACCGAACTCGGGTCGATGGTACGGGCCGTGGAGGGGGGGCGAGAGACGTCGGCGGCTGCCTCTGGCCCCTCGCGTCCCGCCAGTGGAAATTTGCCCGGCGATCGTGCCGACCGCCGCACGGTTCCGAAGAAAGAGTTTCGTCGGCGCGTGGCGGTCTTTTACTTCCGGGAGGCTAACGGCGCACGGGCCGACACGGCGCTCCGGCGGATGGTCCCGGCTGCGCTCCAGGCGGATCTGGCACAGGATCTGTTCGTCAGCCTCTTTCCGCCGGACCAGTTTGACAGTGAGCTGCGGGAGCGGGGCTACGGGGGCGGGCTTGGCGTGCCCCTCGGGCTCAAGCAGGACGTTGCCCAGCGCGTCAATGCGCAGTACGTGCTCTCCGGACGGGTGGGGCGGGCCGAGCGCGAGGTCCAGCTCACCACGCGGCTCCGGAAGACAACGACGGGAAAGCAGGTTGCAGCGCGGACGTTCGCGGGAGACACGCTGTTTGCTCTCATCGACCGGGCGAGTCGGCGGCTCAAGCAGGACCTGGGGCTGCCCGCGGCGCACCTAGAGCGCGCGACGGACCTTCCGGTGACACAGGTGTTTACCGCCTCGGTCCCAGCGGCGAAGCACTACGCGCAGGGGCACTATCTTGACGCGATCCGGGAGGGGGAAAACCGGCGCGCCCTGGCGTCGTACCGGCAGGCGACTGCCATCGACTCCACCTTCGCCACCGCACAGATCGGAAAGGGACGGGTCTTCTGGGAGCTAGGCCAGCGCGAGAAGGCCGCCCAGGCGTTCCGGACGGCCCAGCGCCATAGCTATCGACTGCCCGAGACCCGAAAGTACTGGCTGAAGGCCCTGCGTCTCCTCCGGATCGAGAACCGGCCCGAGGCGGCCCTCCGGGTCTGTGAACAGTGGACGACCCTCTATCCCCACGACGTGATGGCCTGGGTGCTGAAAGGCGTCCTCCACGACCAGCGTTCTCAGCCCGAGGCGGTCCTCGAAAGCTACCGGCAGGCCATCACCCTGGCCCCGGAGCACAAGAAGGCCGCGACGGGGCTAATTCGGGGCCTTCTCCGCACCGGTCGGGTCGACTCAGCGGTTCGGCGTGCCGAATCGTTCGTTGACGATCGTCCGCGGGACGGGGAGGGGCATCTGCTGGCGGGGACGGCCCACTGGATGCGGGGGGATCTGGAAGAGGCCGAAGCGGGCCTTCGGCGCGCACAGGGGCTTGATGCGCCACGCGCAACGTTTCGGCTGGTTGCCCTGCACCAAGCGCGGGGCCGGTTTGAGGAGGCGCTCTCGGCAATTCAACGGCGGATGCAGGCGGCGGACGGCGATCCCCGGGCCCGGTTTCGACGGTGGTACCAGCGCTGGCTTCGGGGCGAAATCGACCAGAGCATCGCGGAGCTAGACACCCTCCGGGCCCAGAGCCCCGCGCCGTCGGGGGAGGCGTATCCGGCCCTGACGACTCGCGTCTGCGAGTACTACGACGGCCTCGAGAAGCGCCTCGTTGTACGGGCGTACGAGCGCCTGCAACGGCGCGCAGGGGACGAGACCGATGAGGACGTGTCCCCCCATCGTGCGCGAACTATGGAACTGGCCCTCGCGCACTGCGGCATTGCGGCAGGACGGCTCGCGGCGGCGCGTCGGCACCTGAGCCGTGCCGACTCGATGGCGCGCACGGAGACGGGGCGCCCCGGGCTCCGAAGCGAGTACCTCCGGGCCCGCCTGCGAGAGAAACAGGGCGCGTACAGGCGGGCCGCCCAGCAGTACGACGCGCTGATGGAGACCTGGTCCGTCCCGGCCCGCCTCACGTGGACCTACCGGCTTCCGTGCCTTCACCAGGCCCGGGCCTACCAGCAAATCGGACAGGCCCAGAAGGCCGAAGCAGCGTACCGGGCGGCCCTAACCATCCGCCCGGCCGATCCTCGCCTTAACCTCCACTACGGCCGGTTTTTGGCCCGGCAAGGACGCGACGACGCGGCCCGGACGCATCTGCAGCGTGCCGTAGATGCCTGGGTCCCGGCCGATCCGGACTTCCGCCCGAAACAGCGGGCCCAGGCGTGGGCCGATTCGCTCGGCGGAGCATCGGTCTGACCGGTCCGGAACGAGACGCATGTGGGCCGAGAGGGGCTACTCGCCTCCCTGCGCGGGGCGCCCGGCCTGCGTGGGGGAGCGCTCCTCGGCGTACAGGTCGATCTGGAGTTGGAGGGGGGTTCCGCCGGTCCGCGACCCAACGAGGTCCATTCCGCCCCGCCAGGCCCCGACGTGCACGTGGGGGGCTCGCGAGTTGCCATTGTTGCCTACCTTGGCCACCACGTCGCCGGCCTGGACCGTCTCGCCTTCGTTGACGGCAATCTCCCGGACGTGAGCGTAGACGACGGTAATGTCTTCACGCTTGTCACGGAAGATGATGAGGCCGGGCTGCGCGTCCCGGTTCATCGTACCGGGGGCATTAACTGTATCCGGGGCCGCCGTTCGAACGACGGTGCCCTGGAGTGGGGCTCGCACGTCGCGCCGCCACCCGAACCAGTCCTCGTTCTGTTCTCCGTCCGTGCCGGGGCGATAGGTCCTCGGGATGCCGTCGTCCCCCACCCGGGCCACCATAAAGTCCCGGGCGAGTTGGTCGCCCAGTCGAAGTTGAGAGCGGTAGGTGTGCTCCCGAGTCTTCAGGGTGAGCCGGTCCCCGCTGGCATCGACGGGGGGATGAATGAGGACCGACTGGGTGAGGGTGTCGCGTTCGGGATTCAATCCTCGCTGGGCCTGGGCCGCCCCCGGGAGGGCGAACCACAGGAGGGAAGCAGTGAGAAGGGCGCTAAAACTGCGTGTGAGCACGTGGGACATGGCCGTCGAATGCATTGGTGAGAGGGGATGGCTAAATGGCGGCGGGGCTGTTGGCACCATGCTTTGTCTTCGCCCTGCGTCTTCGCAGGCCGACCTTTCACAACCTGCGCGTAAAGGCAGACACCTCGCCCTCTGGTCTGGTGCGGTGCATTCGACGAGCCGGTCCTCTCGCTCGATCAGCCGGCCCAAATTGATGAGAGGCGCTCCACTCTGTAGGTTGCGCCGTGCATTGGTCTCTTCTCTCACGCGCCCGGCCCCTTGTCCCATGATCCGCAAGTCCGTCCGTTGCGTCACCGCCCTTCTGCTCTTGCTCCTGCTTGCCGGCCCCCTGACCGTCGTGGGGCAGGACGCTCCCTTCTCGCGGATGGACGTGTTCGAGCTGGAGTGGGTCGAGGACCCGCAAATCTCGCCCGATGGAGAGCGCGTCGTGTACGTGCGGCGCGGCATGGACGTGATGGAGGACCGGCGCACCGGCGCCTTGTGGCTGATCGAGCCCGACGGCGACCGTCACGTGAAGCTCACGGGGCGGGACGTGAACGAGTCGAGTCCCCGCTGGTCGCCGGATGGCTCGAAGATCGCCTTCACGAGCACCAGCGAGACGCACGGGACTGAGATTTACGTGCACTGGCTGGCGGAGAGCCGGACGACCCGGGTCACGCAGCTCGAGCACGCCCCGAGCGGGCTCTCGTGGTCGCCCAACGGAGAGCAGATCGCGTTTTCGGCCAAGGTGTCCGCGCCGGAGCCCCAGTTCGTGACGCCGCCGGATCCGCCGGAGGGGGCCGACTGGGCGGAGCCGCCCCGCGTGGAGACGCGCCTGAACCACGAGCAGGACGGCGTCGGGGTGCTCGATTACGGCTACGACCACCTGTTCGTCGTGTCCGCAACGGGCGGGACGGCCCGGCAGGTAACCACCGGCAATTACCACCACGACGGCCGCCCGGGCTGGACGGCCGATGGCGAGGCGCTCATTTTCTCGGCCAACCGACACGAGAACTGGGCGCGTGAGCGCCGCAACTCGGAGCTCTACCGCGTCTCCGTGGAGGGGGACACGATCATGCCCCTTACCGACCGCTTTGGCCCCGATTATGCGCCCCACGTTTCCCCGAGCGGCGATCGGGTGGCCTATCTAGGCTACGACGATGAGGTGCAGACCTACCAGGTCACGAACCTCTACGTGATGAACACGGACGGCTCCGGCGCGCGCCGCGTGGACATGGGGCTGGACCGCTCCGTCGACGACATTGCCTGGGCCCCGGACGGCGACGGCCTCTATCTGCAGTACGAGGACGAGGGCACGACCATGCTGGGGCACACCACCCTGGAAGGCGACACCACGGGCGTGGCCTCCCAACTGGGCGGCACGTCCATTGGGCGGCCGTACGGGGGCGGCGACTTTTCGGTCGCCTCCACCGGGCGCCTCGCCATGAACCACACCACCCCGTCCCATCCCGCTGAGCTGGTCGTTGCGCGCCGCGGAGAGGCGCCCCAGCAGGCGACAGACCTGAACGGCGACCTGCTCGATCGGCGGGCGCTCGGCACCGTGGAGGAGATTCGCTACACGTCCTCGAAGGACGGCCGCGAGTTGCACGGGTGGGTGGTCACGCCGCCGGGCTATACCCCCGACCGCCGCTATCCGTTGCTCGTGGAAATTCACGGCGGCCCCATTAGCAACTACGGCGACCGCTTCTCGGCGGAGATTCAGCTGTACGCAGCGGCCGGGTACGTCGTCTTCTACCCCAATGCCCGGGGCAGCACCAGCTACGGCGAGGCGTTTGGCAACCTCCTCTACAATAACTTCTCGGGCGGGGAGTACCAGGACATCATCGACGGCGTAAACCGTCTCATTGACGACGGCGTCGTGGCGCCGGACAGCCTGTACGTGACCGGGGGCAGCGCAGGGGGCACGTCGGCGGCCTGGATTGTAGGCAAGACCGATCGGTTTCGGGCCGCGGCGGTGCAGAAGCCCGTCACGAACTGGATTAGCAAGACCATGGCGGCGGACAACTACTACGCCTACGCCGACTACCGGTACCCGGGGCAATCCTGGCAGAACCCGATGGCATACTGGGAGGTCTCCCCGGTCTCCCTGCTCGACAGCATGAACACGCCCACCATGGTACTGGTCGGGGCGGCGGACCTCCGTACGCCGCCCTGGCAGGCGAAGCAGCTTTACAACGGGCTTCAGGTCCGGGGTGTGGAGACGGCCTACGTGGAAATCCCCGGCGCCTCCCACGCGATTTCCCGCCGTCCCAGCCAGCTCATCACGAAGGTCGACCACGTGCTCGCCTGGTTCGAGCGGTACCGGTCGACGAGAGGGGCCGGTAGCGAATAGAGAGGGCGGGGCACTAGGCCTCGCCGCGTGGAAGATCCCGATCGGGCGGGCCGGGCCGTCCCCTCGGGGACGATTGAGTCCCGGACCGATTTTCCTGAGGCTATGTCGTCTCGGTCTCCACCCAGTCGGCGGGCACCTGCACCTTCATGGCCTGACGGATCGCTTCCACGCGGATCAGAATGTGCATCTGGCCGCGGTGCTCCTGTACCTCGCCGGTGAGGCCCTGTAAGGGCCCCTCGGTTACGGTCACGGTCTCGCCCACAGGCGGACGCAGATCGGCGACCGAGAGTCGGTTTGGGGCCTGCTGGGCCGTTTGGAGCTGCTCGACGGTTTCCTCGCGGAGCCGGGCGGGCTCGCCGTCGAAGTGCACGCACCGCACGATCCCCTTCGTGCGAAGCACGCGCAGTCGGTCTTTCTCGTCGACCCGGGCAAAAAGATAGTTGCGGAAGAGAGGGACCGTCACCTCCTTCTTACGGTCGGACCACTGCCGGATCTCCTGCTTCTTGGGCACGAGCACGTCGATGCGGCGGTCCGTGAGGCGCTCCTCGCATTTCTTCTCTGCACGGGCCCGGGTGTAAAAGACGCGCCAGAGGCGGGAATCGGACTCGCTCATTGGGAAAACGCTGGTTTTTTGCCCAGACAGCGCCTCTCGGAAAGAGCCAGCCCACAAATGGTTTCGGGACGAGGCCTCAATCGTCCTGTCCCGAGCGAATTCCGGGCGCCCTGGGTGGACCGCCGGCACCATTTCGTCGGGGCAGCAGTCAAATTTTCTTGGACTCGCTGCTACACTGCTCGTGGGGCGTGGTCGGGGTGCGCGTGTAGTCCAGGGTTGTGTCCGGAAGGGCCACCGTGAGCGTATCGCCGTTGCGGGTCAGGTCCCACCGCGTGCCCGCGGAGTGTAGCAGCGCCTCGTCCTTCCAGCGCACGGTCGAAGGCATCATCATGCACTCCCCACGGTCGTCGATGCGCCACACCGAGAGCATGGGGAGTCGGATCTGAAGGTAGACCGTGTGGTCCTCGAAGCGGTGCACCCACGTCCCGTCCGGCTGGGCCGTGGCGACCGTGGGGCCGCCGAGCCACGAGACGACGCAAAGTGAGAGTGTTAGCACGAATCCGCGGAGGGCGAAAAGACGTCGGGCCGGGACATGGTCGGAGGGGCCACGGTCGGGCATGGCATTCGGGCCAGGAGGAAAAAGAGTGTGGAGGGGCGCTGCGCGCGGGCAAGAGGGAGGAAGGGGCGGCAGGCTCCTTTGGGCATCTCGCCCCGCGTGCGTTTCGCCCATGGGGAGCGTCTTTCGTATCGGGGGGTGCACGGGAGCGTCGCAAGCTTTCTAAAATTTTCCGTGGGTAGTGCACCGCTCGTGGCAGGGACCGTGCCGGGAGGAGGCGAGTGGCGGCGGCATCGTTGCGCGCTTTTCCCGATCACTGGTCCCAGGTCCACCGTGGTGGATCCGTCCCGGGAACAGTCGCGTCGGGGGCTAGCTTCACCGAGCGGTCATGCACACGTCCACAAGACCGTCCTGCCCGAGCCCATGCTTTCGACCGGTAGTTTCCTCGTCGCTGGTCTTGTCCTCATCGCCGCCCTGTGCGGGGCCGGGGGCACTTGGTTTCTCCTGCGGCGCCGGGCGGCACGGGCCTACGAGCGGGGCCGGCAGGCCAACGACGGAGACCTCTCGGCGCTGGAGCAGGAGGTGCGTGGCCTGAAGGCGCAGTTGGAGGAGGTGAAACGCGAGCGAGAGGACCTGAATGACCAGGTGGGCGCCCTCCGGGAGACGAAGTCCACGCTCGAAACCAAGAATGAGACGCTGCGGGAGCGCCTAGAGCAGCAGGAGGCGCGCATCGAGGAGCAGCAGCAGGCGCTTCGCGACCAGTTCGAGAACCTCGCCAACGACATCCTGGAGGCGAAGGCCGAGAAGTTCACCGAGCAGAACGAGGAAAATCTCGACCAGCTTCTCACCCCGTTGCGGGAGCGGCTGGGCGAGTTCAAGCAGAAGGTGGAAGAGACATATGAGAAGGGGCTCAAGGAGCGAAGTCAGCTGGAGACGCAGATCGAGCAGCTGAGCGACCTCAACGAACAGATGTCCGAGCGGGCCGAAGCCCTCACCGAGGCCCTCGACGGCCAGTCCAAGACGCAGGGCGACTGGGGCGAGATGGTGCTCGAGCGGATTCTGGAGGAATCGGGCCTGACGGAGGGACGAGAGTACCACACCCAGGTAAGCGCGACCGATGGGCAGGGCCGCCGTCTGCGGCCGGACGTGGTGGTGGAGATGCCGGAGGAACGGTTCGTGGTGGTCGACGCCAAAGTATCACTTACCGCGTACCGGCGGTTCGTCTCGGCCGACGCCGAGGAGACGAAAGAGGAGCACCTCCAGACCCATCTGCAGTCGGTCCGCGGCCACGTCAACGGCCTCGCCGAAAAAAACTACGACCGCCTCTACGGCGACCGAAGCCCCGATTTTGTTCTCCTGTTCATGCCGATTGAGCCGGCCTTCGCCCTTGCGCTCCAGCACGAAGAGGGCTTGTATCAGAGTGCATTCGACCAGGGGGTTGTCATCGTGAGTCCCACGACGCTGCAGGCCACGATCGCGACCATTGCCAACATCTGGCGGCAGGAGCGCCAGACCCAGAACGCCCGCGAGATTGCCGAGCGGGGCGGGCGGCTCTACGACAAGTTCGTACTCTTTGCGGAGGCGCTCGAGGAAATTGGACAGCGCATTGAGCAGGCCCGAGACAGCTACCGCACCGCCAAGAAGCGGCTCAGTGACGGCCGGGGCAACCTACTGCGACAGGTGGAAATGCTGCGTGAGTTAGGGGCCGAAAACAGCAAAACGCTGCCCGACACGTTTCAGACCGATCTTGAGTCGGTCCGAAGGACTGCCTCCGCGGACGGTACACCGTCCAATGCCGAAGCCGACGGGGACGCGTAGCGGCGCGGAATCCAGGCGTTACGCGACCCCGGCTTCGCGTCGCACCCGGTCGGCCCCACGCTCGGTGAGAATGAGGCTCGGGCTGGCCCCGTCAGGAAACCCCAGAAGAAGATCGTCGGCCGGCCGAGGCGTGTCGTCGAGCACCTCGTAGAACAACAGCGCGCCCCACTCGTCAAGCTCGTGATCCGCGACGGGGTAGGCGGCCACCGGGCACGTTATGCCTCGGGCGTAGAAAGCTGCGCGGTCCTGCAGCGGATCGGCGGGCACGAGTGGCGCGTCCACCCGATACCGACGCTGGGAGCGGGCCGCTTTCCGGTTGGCTTCCACCGCCTTCGCGGCGGGGAGGGGCTCGGGGGCGACCCAGAGCGGGGGGCGATCGTCGAACGTGATTTGCTGCATCGGTGGGGACGGTCGTGGAAAGACGGTCGTGGAGAATGTGGCACTACCTGTAGGGGCGCGCGGCGGAGCGTCTCCGAAACCAGTTTTTGCATGCCTGCATGCAGGAATCGTAGCCCAGCCGGGACCGTTTCGTCGTCCACGTTACCCGCATGGAAGGAGTTCGTTGGGAAGGGCGATCCCTTTCTTTGTGTCTCGGACCCCTTCGGCCATGGTTGATTGGGCGGAGAGGGCGTTGCGAGGCCCGGCATGGGCTGGTATGTTGGGGGCGCCGGCGCCGGGGGGCTCTGAAGAGGGCGGCAATTTTCCCGTGGTCTCCAAACGTCGAGACCACATCTCTGTTAGAGGCCGTGTTCTCGAAAACACATGCCCCGGTTTCGTCCACAGGTCCTGATTGGTCTTTATGCCCGACGACGTTGACGAGCGCGCCGACATCGACGAGCTCCGCGAGCAGATTGAGGCGGCATCGATTGAGAGCGAGGAGGAGGCCGAGCAGTTTCGCATCCAGTACCTCGGCCGCAATCAGGGGGCCATTCCGGCCCTCTTCGACCAGATTGGCGACCTGCCCCCCGAGGAGCGGCCCGAGTTTGGGAAGCGACTCAACGCGCTGAAGGAGCGGGCCCAGGAGCGGCTCGACGCGGCGAAGGCTCGCCTCAAGCGCGAGGAGCAGGCGGGTGGGCCCGACATCGACCGTACGCTGCCGGGCCGGCGCGGCTTCCGCGGCTCCACGCACCCCCTCACGCAGACGCTCGACGAGATTCTGCGCATCCTGCAGGGGCTCGGCTTCTCGACCTACGAGGGGCCGGAGATCGAGACCGACTGGCACAACTTCTCGGCGCTTAATTTCCCGCCCGACCACCCGGCGCGGGACATGCAGGACACCTTCTTCCTGAAGGACGCGCCGGAGGGGGAAGAACCGCGCGTCCTCCGCACCCACACGTCGCCCGGCCAGATTCGGATCATGGAGAATCAGGAGCCGCCCATTCGGGTGGCGGTGCCGGGACGCGTGTACCGCAACGAGGCGATCTCGTACAAGTCGTTCTGCCTCTTTCACCAGGTGGAGCTGCTGTACGTGGACGAGGGGGTGACGATGGCGCAGCTCAAGCAGGTGCTCTACAGCCTCGCCCGCGCCCTCTTCGGCGACGACGTGACGCTCCGCTTCCGTCCCAGCTACTTCCCCTTCACTGAGCCGAGCGCCGAGGTGGACGTCTGGTGGGCGGACGAGGAGAGCGACGACGGCGGCCAGTGGATGGAAATCTTGGGTTGCGGCATGGTGCACCCCAATGTCTTCGAGGCCGTGGACGTGGACCCGGAGCGGTACACCGGCTACGCCGTGGGGATGGGCGTGGAGCGCATGGCCATGCTCCGCCACGGCATCGACGACATTCGGATCTTCTACGAGAACGATGTGCGGTTTCTCGACCAATTCTGACAATTGCGAAGTGCGAATCTCGAATTTCGAATTGTCAGGGGGCTATTTCTCGCGAGCGGTTTTCTTGGACGCGACAATGATCGAGGCAATCTGACGCGCCTCGTCCTGTAGCTCCGAAACCTGAGAAGTGGGGCCAGCGCCAAGCTCGTCGAGAAGCTCCAGCCAGAACTGCGATTCATCGGCCTCTTCTTCCACAAGAGCAAGCTTGGCAATGAAATCCTTTCGGGATCGGGCATGACAGGCGGCGCGGTAATTCGCCCCTACGGATTTGGCAGACCGGAGGAGTTGCTTCCGAATAACGCGACATTCAGGAGCATTGGGAAGCGATTTACAAAGGTGAATCACGTTCAGCGCGAACCGCTTTGTCCGAGGTCGGAGATCTGACATTGGCACCAGGAGATTCCATGACGAAAGAAGCCGTCGTGCGATAGACACGTGAGCACGATGGATGTAACGCCATTCGCCATTCGAAATTCGCAACTCGAAAATGGATATCAGTTTTCGCTGGCTAAGCAGCTACGTTGAGCATGACTGGACGCCCAAGGAGTTGGCCGAGCGCCTCACCATGGCCGGGCTGGAGGTCGAGACCGTCGAGCCCGTTGGCCAGTCGCTCGACGGCGTGGTGGTGGGCGAGGTGAAGACCGTCCGCGCGCACCCGAACGCCGATCGCCTCGTGCTCTGTGACGTGGACCTCGGCGACGGCGACCCCTCGCAGATTGCGTGCGGCGCGCCGAATGTGGCGGAGGGGCAGAAGGTCCCCGTCGCCACGGTGGGCACCACCCTGTCGCTTCCCGACCCGGACGACCCCGAGAAACGAAAAGAGCTGACGGTGGAGGCGCGCGAGCTGCGGGGCGAGGCCTCGAACGGCATGATCTGCGCGGAGGATGAACTGAGCCTCTCCGACGACCACTCCGGCATCATGGTGCTCGACGATGACGCAGCCGTCGGCACCCCCTTCCCGGACTACCTCAACGCTCACGGCATGCCGAGCACCGACGCGGTGCTCGACATCGAACTCACCCCCAACCGCCCCGACGCCGCCAGCCACATCGGCGTGGCCCGCGACGTGTCGGCCCTTGCAAAGAGTGAACTGCAGCGTCCCGAGGTGGAGACCCCGTCGGAGAGCGGCGCGGTGGCCGACCAGGTCACCGTAAACATCGAGGACGAAACCGGCTGTCCCCGCTACGTCGCCCTTCGGGTGCGGGACGTGGACGTGATCGAGTCGCCCCTCTGGCTGCGCCGCCGCCTGACGGCCATCGGCCTGCAGCCGCGCAACCACGTGGTGGACGTGACCAACTTCGTGCTCCACGAGTGCGGCCAGCCGCTCCACGCCTTCGACCTCGACGCGATCGCCGACGACACGATCGTCGTCCGCTCCACGGACGCGGAGACGACCTTCACCACGCTCGACGACGAGGAACGGGAACTCCCCGAAGACACGCTTCTCATCTGCGACGCCGAGAAGCCCGTCGCCGTGGCCGGCGTGATGGGCGGGGCCAACTCCGAGGTGTCGACGGAGACGACGGACGTGCTCATCGAGAGCGCGTACTTCGACCCCTCCACGATCCGCCGCACGGCGAAGGCGCTCGACGTGCAGACCGACTCGTCGTACCGCTTCGAGCGGGGCGTGGATCGCGACGGGCAGGTGTGGGCCGCCGCCCGCGCCGCCGAACTGATCGCGGAGCTGGGCGGTGGCACGATCGTCCCCGGCATGGTCGACGCGCACCCCAGCCCCCCCGACGAAAAAACGGTCGCCCTCCGCCCCGACCGCCTCACGCAGGTGCTGGGTACCGAGGTCGCGACCGACGAGGTGACGCGTCTGCTGGGCGCCATCGGCTTCGAGATCGAGGAAGGCGAGGACGCGCTCCACTGCACCGTCCCCACCTGGCGCCCCGACGTCTCGATCGAGGAGGACCTGATCGAGGAGGTGGCGCGCCTGCACGGCTACGACCAGATTCCGGAGCCGGAGCGCGTGCCGGTGCCGAGCCGCACGCCGCACCAGCCGCCCGAAGAAACGCTGGAGCGGCAGGCGCGCGGGCTGCTGAAGGGACTCGGCTACCGCGAGATCTACACCAACAGCATGCTGCGCCTGGACCGGGCCGAGCGCTTCAACGTGCCGCCTGCGGGGAGCGACCGGGCGCCGGTGGTGGAGACGAAGAACCCGATCTCCGAGGAGATGGCCGCCCTCCGCCCGCGCCTCCTCCCGGGCACGCTCGAAGTGATGCACCACAACCGCAACCACGGCCAGGAGGCGCTCCGCGTTTTCGAGTTCGGCCGCGTCTTCCGCCGCGCCACCGAGGACGACGCCCCGATCGTCCCCGGCTACGCCGAGCATCCGGCCCTGCTGATCGCCCTCAGCGGCCCGCACGCGCCGACCGGCTGGGACACCGAGCCGCGGGACGCGGACCTCTTCGACCTGAAAGGCACCGTCGAGACGCTGCTGGACGACCTGCGCGTGCCGGACCTCGCCCTCACGCCCCGCGACGGGGACGCCGGGACGAACGGCACGGCCCCCGTCACCCAGCACCACATCGACGTCACCGCGGGCGACACGCCCCTCGGCACCGTGGCCCGCATCCGCAACGACGTGGCCGCCGACTTTGACCTCGACACGCCTGTCTTCGTGGCCGAGTTCAACTGGGCCGCGCTCGTCGACGCCGCCAAGGCGGAGCAGCACCGCGACTACGAACCGGTGAGCCGCTTCCCGGTGGTGGACCGCGACCTCGCCGTGCTCGTCCACGCCGATCAGCCGGTGGGGCCGCTCCAGGACACGATCCGCGATGCCGGCGCCCCCTTGCTCCGCCGGGTGGACGTGTTCGACGTGTACGAGGGCGAGGGCATCGACGAGGACGCCAAGAGCGTGGCCTTCACGCTCCGCTTCGGCGCCGACCGCACGCTGACCGATGAGGAGGTGGATGGTCGGATTGAGGCCATCGTCGACCGCCTCGATGCGGACCACGGGGCGCGCCTGCGCCGGTAGCCCCAGTGTACTAGTACGAGCGTGTATCACCCTCGCCGCAGGAACCAACCTGGGGCTGTTGCATGAGGCGGGGGCCTCTCATTGCCAACCTACCGATCCTACGGTATGAATCGTCGCCTGCTGTACCCCTACGTCGTGATTGCAGTTCTCGTGGTCGTCCTGCTGATTTTCGGGTAGCCGACCACCGGGATGAGTGCGGCCCGTGCTCCCCTTCAGGGAAGAGGGGAACGATGCCCTCCTTACAGGGCGACACTGTTTCGGCCGTGCGGGTCCCGTTCATGTGTTGGGGGCACAGGTGCAAACCGTTCTTGAGGCCACGGTCGTACAGGACTTCCAGCAGGGAACGGTCCGGGTCGTCTCCATCGTCCAATTCATTCTGATCACCCCGGACTGCCGACAGACGCACCAGCGGTCGGGGGTAGCGAAAACGCCGGTACGCTTTCCGGCCTGCCTTGAGTTGCCGAGGGCTGTTCCCTATCGTGCCCCCATGAGGTGCCAACGTAATACTCGAACGGATCCGGAGAACGAGCGTTTGGTTCAAGTCCTTTCCGAAGCCGCCTTTCTTGTGTCCACACCCCGCGTGGCGAGCCGCTATGGATGATCCGACCCACCCGTCGGTGCCCAACTCCGACCCTGCCCCGTCCGTGCCAAACTCGCTGCAGTCCGACGTGCCGGACGAGGCAGAAGACCTGACGCATCTTCCCCCGGAGTACCGGGCCGTGGTGCGTCGCCTGCGTGCACAGGTCGAGCGTGCCACGACCGCCCTGCACCGCCTCCAGCGCAAGAATAAGCGCCTGCGTGACCGCCTCGAAGAACTGGAGGAGCGGCCGGCGCTTCAGCCGGACACGACCACCCTGGTGCTCGACGACGATCCGGCGGATCTTCGGGAAGACATTTCCTCCTTTATCGACGCCATCGATACCTTTCTCGACGGCGAGCCGACGTCGGAGCCCGCCTCTCCTTCCTCCAACGCATCTTCGTGATCCTCGCGCTCGCCGTTTCCGCCGCCGACTTTCTATTTCTGGTTTCATGGCCAACTCGGAGCAGTCCAAGTCGATTCGTGTGCAGATCCTGGGCCGGGAGTACGCCCTGCGGGTGCAAGAGGGCGACGAGGCCCACACCCGCCGCATCGCCTCGTCCCTCGACGCCCGGATGCGGAAGTTCAACGAGGCGCATCCAGAGCAGGCGGAGCTAACGACTGCGGTCATGACGGCCCTCACGCTCGCCGAGGAGCTGTTCCTTCAACGCGATCAATACGACGATGGGACGGCTGCCCTCACGCGCGAGTTGGATGAACTCGCGCAGCGGCTGGAGGCCGCGGTGCCGGCCGAGGCCGGCACCGCGGACGATCCGGACGTGTAGTCCGCCGCCCCTCCCATGATCGTGGGGCATGGATCGTCGCTGCGGCACGTTCCGACAGGCACAGAGAAACGTCGTCGGGCGGAGACGAATACCAGTGCCTGCCGTTCAGAAAGGCTCGCTGCTGCACCGATCGACGCTGCATGGTCAAGCTCGAAGACATTACCATCCAGTTTGGGGACGATCCCCTCTTCGACAACCTGTCGTGGACCCTCACCCCCGAGCCGCACCGCATTGGCCTCGTGGGGCCCAACGGGGCGGGCAAGACGACGCTCCTCAAGGTAATCGCGGGCGAGCAGCGCGTGGACGCAGGCACCGTAACGCGGGAGGGCGTCTCCATTGGCTACCTGGAGCAGGACGTGCAGGAGCTGCCCGACGACCGCACGGTGCGGGACGAGGCCCTCCGCGCCTTCGACGACGTGCTGGCGCTGGAAGACAAGGAAGAGCGCATTAGCGACGAGCTGGCGGCCACCGACCACGAGAGCGACCGGCACGAAAAGCTCCTGAATCAGCTTCATCGCGTGCAGGAACAGCTCGACGCCCGCGAGGCCCACCGCGTGCGGCCCCGCACCGAAGCGACCCTCTCGGGCCTTGGCTTCGCACCCGACGAACTCGACCGTCCCCTGCACACCTTCTCCGGGGGCTGGCGCATGCGGGCGGCCCTCGCCCGACTGCTTCTGGCGCAGCCCGACATCCTGCTGCTCGACGAGCCGACCAACCACCTCGACATCGCCAGCATCGACTGGCTCGAGGACACGCTGGAAACCTATCCCGGCGCCGTGGTGCTGGTGAGCCACGACCGATCGGTGCTCGACCGCATGGTGACCACTACCGCCGAACTCGTCCGGGGGCGCCTCCTGCACTACGACGGCAACTACTCCCACTACCTGGAGGCCCGCGAAGAGCGGTACGCGCGCTGGCAGCGCAAGTACGAGAACCAGCAGAAGCGGATCGAAGAGATCAAGACGTTTATCTCCAAGTTCCGCTACAACGCCGCCCGGGCCAGCCAGGTGCAGAGCCGGATCAAGAAGCTGGAGAAGATGGACCGCATTCCGCCGCCGCCCGATCCGGCGCCCACCATGTCGTTCACATTTCCCGAGCCGCCCCGCTCCGGGGCCGTAGTGCTCGAACTCTCGACGTTCAGTAAGACCTACAACACGGACCAGGGTCCCGAGACGGTCTTCACTGATGCCGGGCCCCTCACCATCGAACGAGGCGACAAGATCGCCCTCGTGGGCCCCAACGGCGCGGGCAAGTCCACCCTCGCCCGCATTATCCGCGGCACCGAATCGTTCGACGGCACCCGCACGGAAGGGCACAAGGTGACAACTGCCTTCCACGCCCAGCATCAGGCCGAGATGCTGGACCCCGACCAGACGGTGTTCGACACGGTCCGCAACGCGGCGCCCGATCGCCCCAAGACCGAGCTGCGCAGCCTGCTCGGGCGCTTTCTCTTTACCGATCAGGATGCGTTCAAGAACGTGCGCGTGCTGTCCGGCGGCGAGAAGAGTCGGCTCTCACTTGCCCGTACGCTGCTTTCCCCCGCCAACCTTCTCATTCTCGACGAGCCCACCAATCACCTCGACATCCAGTCGCGCGAGGTGCTCATCGAGGCGCTTCAAAAGTACGACGGCACGTTCGTCCTCGTGAGCCACGACCGTCACGTGCTCGACGCGGTGGCCGAGCAGACGTGGCGCGTGGGAGGTGGCACGGTACGCACGTTCCTGGGCAACTACTCCGAGTTCCGGTGGCAGGTAGAAGAAGGGTCCGCCCGCCCCCTACGGGACGCGCAGACGACCGACACGACGAGTGCCGCTGCCGGGCCGTCCGACAATGGCCACGCGACCCCGGACGCGACGGAGAATACGGCCTCGGACGACGATCCGCTCCAGAACGGTCCCTTCGCCGACCTCAATTCGTATCAGCTCAAGCAGAAGCTAGAGGCGACCGAGGAGCGCATCCTGGAAATTGAAGAAAAGCAGGAAGAGCTCGAAGCGGCGATGGCCGATCCGGAGGCCTACGAGGGCGATGGTGTGGCAGCCCGCGAGCTCTCCGACGAGTACAACGCGTTGAAGAAGGAGCTCGCCGACCTCTACGAGGAGTGGGAGGTGCTCACCGAGTGCGTGATGGCGCTGGAGGATTAACCGCCCCGCCCCCCTGCTGAGCGTGGCGGCCCGTCCCGGATAGCAGCGTGGAACCCTTCCGTGTGAAACGCGCGCGCCTCGAACGCCGCCCAAGAGGGACCGTGCGCGGGCCCCATCCGTTCGCGTCTCCACTGTCTCGTCCGAACCGGTGTCTGCATGTTTCGCCTCCGCCTCGCCGGGTTCTTTCTGGTTGCGATCCTTGCGGGCGCCGCGCCCCCTGAGGCCCTTGCCCAGATCGAGGCATTGCCCCGCCCCGACACGCTTCAGGCCGCCTCGTTTGGGGTTTCCGTGGCCATCGACGACTCGATCGCCGTTGTGGGGGCCAGTGGGGCCACGGTATGTGGCCAGGACGCCGGGGCCGTGTTTGTCTATGAGCGCCGGCCCGGCCCCCTGGTCACCTCCTGGGTCCTCACCGCCCGCCTCGTGCCGCAGCCCTGCCGCGCCAATGCATTCTTCGGGGCCGACGTGGCCCTTAGTGGCTCGCGCATTCTGGTGAGCGCGTCGAGCGAGCACTTTGCCGGCGAGGGCGAAAATGCGGCCTATGTTTTCGAACGCTCGGCGGACAGCACCTGGAGCCAAACCGCCCGCCTTACCGGTCGCTCGGATCGGACAGAGGGACTCTTCGCGGCAGGCGTGGCGCTCGATGGCGACCGGGCGGCCGTGAGCACCTCAGGGAATCCGGAGGGCGCGTACAGCGGCGCGGTGTACATCTTCGAGTACAACGGGTCGGCCGGAACGTGGGCACGGACGGCCCGACTCACGGCCACGCGCAGTCTTGAGTCCGGCATTCTCGGGGAGGAGGTGGCCCTCGACGGACCGTACGTCGCCGTGGCGGCGTCTACGTTCTTCGAGCGTGAGCCCGGCTCTGTTTACGTTTTTCGGCAGGATCCCGCCACGGGTCGCTGGCGGGAGGACGCCCACTTGAACCACATCGACGCCTTCTTCATCGATCTCGACCTGGACGGGCGCACCTTAATCGTGGGGGAGGACCGGGCCGGGGACGACGAGTCGGGCGCCGCGACCGTATACAACCGCGGCGACTCGACGTGGACCCGGTCGACCACGCTTCGCCCCTCCATCCCGTACGAGTCTGGCGCTTTTGGCTCGGCGGTCACCCTAGACGGAGCACGGGCACTGGTGACGGGCTACGACGAGCAGTTGGGCAACGAAATCAACATCGACCGGGTGGTTTATGTCTTTCACCGTCGGGCCCCGGCCACCTGGCGGGAGCGAACGATTCTCGACCTTGGCACAGTGCACTTCGGCGCCGCGCTCGCCCTTGAGGGCCAAATTGCCCTCGTTAGCTCCGTTCCTGAAACCGAGTCGGGGACCGTGCACGTCACTCGCGTGCCGTAGGGGTAGAGGCCTGTTCGCCGTCGATGGTCCACACGCGATCGATGGCGTGGGCACGGACGCGGTACACCACCCCTTGTTCGTCGGTCGCGCCGCCGGGGAGTCCGGTAATCACCTCGTGGAGCAGCACGGTGTTGCCCAGCGGGACGGTGTGGCGCACGTCCACGTGGAGCTGGCGGGCACGCCGGAAGAGCGGGGCCATCTGGTCACGAAGCGCGGAGCGGCCCTCGGTGGTCAGTGAGTCGGGGTGCGCGTACACCTTCACGTCAGGAGCGAAGACGTCCAGAAAGCCTCCCAAGTCCCGGGCGTTGAAGGCATTGGCGCCCTGCTGCACGAGGGCCGTCGGCGTACGGGGGACGAGAGCAGCCGGCGTGTGCATACGTCCCGCTTTCACCACCTGGTGGATCGAAGAGGCATTCCCGATGTCGTTCAGCGGGTTCGCGTCGAGCACGACGAGGTCGGCCTGCATGCCGGGTCCCAGCGCTCCCAGATCGTCACGGCCCAGGAGCCGGGCGCCGCCCGCAGTGGCGGTCGTCAGGATTTCCTGCGGCGTAAGCCCAGCGGTCCGCATCAGTTCAAACTCGCGGAAGAGGGCCGGGCCGTGTGGCGTGCCAATATTGCCCGCGTCGGTGCCCGCGGCGATGGCGACCCCGGCGTCGTGGAGGCGCTTCAGGTTGCGCATCGCCGTGGTGTCGGAGGCGACGGTCGGGGCCTGCTCGATGCGCTGGCGGAGGCCGGCGGGCACGAGCGAGTCCGGGAGGGTGCGCAGGTCAAATAGCGAGGCAATTACGTCCTTTTGTCCCACGCGGTGCTCTATGGTCGTCAGGTCGAGCTGCTGGGCGAACGTCTCGCGGTAGCGCTCGCTCACCATGAGGGTGGGAGTGTAGAGCACGTCGTTCTCCCGTAGAAGGCGGACGAAAGCATCGTCCACCGGGGCGTTGAATACGCTGTGGACCAGAATGTCGGCTCCCGCCTCCACGGCGGCCCGGGCAGTTTCGAGCTCCGTCGCGTGGACGGCCACCCGCAGGCCTGCGTTATGGGCCTCGTCGATGGTTGCCTCCACGACTGGACGGTAGTTGGCGGGCGTCTCGTCGCCGCCCACGATGTACCAGATCTTGATGAGGTCGACCCCGGCCATGACTTGCTCGCGCACCTCCTGTCGGGCGGCCTCCGGCTCGGTGATTTGCAGGATGGGGGGATCGCCGAGATCCAGGGACGGACGCGAGACGCTGGAGATGAGCGGGCCCGCGACCTGGACAGTCGGGGCCATTGCCGTCGTGTCGGCCCGGGCCCGCACGTCGAGATTCCACATGGGCCCGCCCACGTCCACCACGCTCGTGACGCCGCTTCGTAGGTAGCGGTGGAAGGTGTCGGGGAGTCGTTTTTTGATGCGTTCCAGTTCCTCGGCGTACGGCCGCACCGCCCGCAGGTCGATGGCATCGGGCCGCGTGTAGAGCCCGCCGCTCTGGAAGAAGTGGACGTGCCCGTCGATGAGGCCGGGGATCACGTATTTCTCCGGCATTTCGTGGACCGTGGCCCCCGGCGGGATCTCGACCGCACTTGACGGCCCCACCGCCGCGATGCGGTCGCCCTCCCACACGACCGTCGCGTCCTCGATCACTGTCGAGTCAGCCGGATTGATTGCCGTGGGGCCCACCAGGGCGGTGGGTTGGGCCGTGGCGGGCAGGAACGAGAGGAGGCCAGCAAGAAGAAGGGGCCCGAATCGACGCATGGTACCGAGAGCAGTGGCAGGAAACGCGGGCCGGATAACGTATGCACTGATGGGGAGAGGTGCAGCCTGCCCCCGACCCTTCCATCCACCTCAATGTTATAACATCCGTAATCACAAGCACGCGAACCGCCGGATTCCGTCATGCCAGAAGAGACCACGATTCGTCGCATCGGAAACTCGTCGGGACTTACCATTCCGAAGGACCTTCTCGACCGCCAGCACCTGGAGGAGGGCGCCCGCGTTCACCTCGTCGAAACGGAGGATGGGCTCCTCATCACGCCCTACGATCCCGATGTTGAGGATGCGATGGAGGCCTACGAGGAGGGGGCGAAGGACTACCGGAATGCCCTCCGCGCGCTGTCTGACCGGTAGCCTTCACGCCTGAGATGGATGATCCCCGCTGGCTCCCCCGGAAAATCGTCGACGCGATTCACGACGACCAGCTGAAGCAGCACGGAGGGGTGCCGGGGGGCGGGACGGGGGCGCAATCGGGTCGGCCCTTGCCCGCCCGAAGCACCTCCAGACGTACGGCGACGATCCGAGCGTACACCACCTCGCCGCCGCGTATGGCTTGGGACTGGCTCGCAACCACGGCTACCGCGACGGCAACAAGCGCACGGTCTTCATGGCGATGTTTGTTTTTCTGCGCCTCAACGGACAGCAGATCGATGCCGGGGAGGCCGTCGTCGTTGACCTGATGAAAGCAATTGCCGGGGGGACGGCGACGGAGGGAAACTCACCGCGTGGCTCGACACATACGCGGCCCCCGCCGCGGTGCCTTGAGTCTCACCTTCCTGTGGTCTTTCCCTCACTCGGTCCCGGTTCATTCGCCAGCCGTCGCAGCGCGTCGTCCAGTGCCCACTTCAGTAGCACGCCGCTGTGCTGGTAGCGGATGCGTCCCTGCTTATCGATGAGGTAGGTGCGCGGCACCACCTCGCCGGGGAAGTGGCGGGCCGCCAGGGCGGGGTCGATGATCTGCGGAAAGTTGATGTTCTTTTCCTCCGCGAAGGGCCGCACCGCCGAGGCCCCGCCCCGATCGACAGAAAGGCCTACGAACTGCACGCCCTCGTCTTCCAGCTCGCGCTGCAGGTCCACGAAGCCGGGCATCTCCACGCGGCACGGCGGGCACCACGTGGCCCATACGTTCACCACCACGACCTCCCCGCGATAGTCCCGCAGGCGAAAACGCTCGCCCTCCATCGTCTGGGCGACAAAATTGGGGGCTTGCCCGTCGACGGTCGACAGGTCAATGCTTGGCATATACTGCTGGTAGGCGTAGATGCCCACCACCAGGAGGACGGGCCAGTGCCAGTACCGCTTCACGTAGGTCCAGGCGGTGTGCCATGAGGAACGAGAGTGATCAGACTCGGGCATGGTGGGGCGGGGCAATCCGACGACACAGAGAGGGGGCGGTGCGGAGGGGGATCGCTGCTAAGACGTTTCCTGCAGCAGCGACTCCAGCACCGGACGGAGGCGGTCCTCGGTAGTCATGCCCGGAATGTGCTTCCGGATCTTGCCCTCGGGGCCGATCACGAACGTCATGGGGAGCCCCCGCACGCCGCCGTACTTCTTTGCAATGGTGCCGTCGCCCAGCCCGATCGGGTAGTTGATGCCCATTTTGTCGGCGAACGCCTGGACCTGCTTGGGCCCGGCGCTTCGTTCGAGCGCCACGCCCACGAACTGCAGGCCCTGGTCGCCAAGGTCCTGCTGCATAGAGACAAAGTCCGGAATCTCGCGACGGCACGGCGGGCACCACGTGGCCCAAAAGTTGAGCACCACCACGTGGCCGCGGTGCTCCTCGAGCCGAAAGGTCTCGCCGTTCAGGGTTTGGAGGGCAAAGTTGGGGGCCTCGGTGGCCGCGCCCCCTGGGCTGGCGGTAGCGGGCGAGCCCGGTTGCTCAGCCATAACGAGGGCAACAATCCCGCCCACGACGAGCAGCCCCGCCGCAAACGAGCCGATCCAGTTCGGAAAAGAGAAATTCAGCATTGGTGTAGAGCGGTCGTCTCCAAGAAGCGAACAGAAGGGAAGGGGCCGGAAGACCGGCGGACGACCCCCAGGCGTCAACTGGGGGCGGATGGAGACGACTAAATCTGTAAAACGACCGGGCGGAGGTGGTCCAGCACAGCGGAGCCCAACGGAGAAGGCGCACGCAGGAGCGCGTCGAAAGGAACGGCCCGGGAGGGGAGTGTGGTCGTCCCGGACGACACGTCGCCGAGGGCGAAGGACGACGGAGAATCCAGCCGTTCCGGCGATACCGCCCGGACGATCGTCGCGGCCGAGGCCTCCGTACAGGTCCACTGGGGGCCGGACGCAACGGTTGACGTCACGGCAGGCGCGGTAGAGAAGGCGGCCGCCCGGCTGCAGGGAGACTGCATGAGAGGGCCAACGGCCAAAAACAGGCCAAGTACGACGGCCCAGCTACCAATGGAGAGGGAAGACCGGAGGCGATGCATGAGGCGGGATTGGTTTTGCATGCGCAAATATCCCAACTTTCGCCGTCCAAAACGAGTTCCGTTTTGTGGTCGGAGGGGCAACTACGGGCTCGTCCCCCATCGGACGCGAACCCCATCCCCGACGGTCTGGTAGAACAAGGCGCTGTGCGCCCCCACCAAGTCTCCTCCCCGTATGTCCTTCCCTGCGTCGTCGAGTCCAGCCGTCACCTCCCTCCGCTCGACGGGCCGCACTCCAATTCTGTTCACTGTCAACATGGGGCTGGAAGACGTGGTGATCAATGAGTTCCGGGTGCGGGCCGAACAGGCAGGGCTGGAGGTGTCCAAGACCGACGATGAACCGTTTGGACTGCAGAGCTACGCCCTTGTGGCAGTGGACGCCGCCCCCGAGGCGGCGCTCAACATTGCCCGGCAGATGCGATCGGTACACCACGTGCTGGCTCCGCTCTATACGTTCGTGTTCCCGGGCGACGGTGAGGCGGCGCTCCAGGCGATTCACGATACTGTGATGGAGCTCGACGTGCCGGCCATGGAGACTGCGGAGACCTTTCGTGCCTCCTCGGTGCGGCAGGGCGAGCACGATTTCACGAGTGTCGACGTGCAGAAGTGGGCCGGTGGGGCCCTCGATGCCCGTTACGACGCGGCCGTCGACCTTGAAGACTACGACGTAGAGGTACGGGTAGACGTGCACGACGACCGCTGCCTCGTGAGCGTGCAGCACACGCGGGAGGCCCTGAGCCGGCGCCAGCTGGAGGGATACCAGCCCCGAGCCGCGCTCAAGGCCAACGTGGCCTATGCGCTTCTCCACCTCGCCCACTTTGAGGGCTCGCCCGACGTGCTCCTCGACCCCTTCTGCGGCTCCGGCACCATTCTCCTGGAGGCGGCCGAGCGGTGGCCGGAGACGCGCGCTTACGGCAACGACTGGGACGAGGAGGCCGTGGCAGGGGGCCGCACGAACGTGGGGCTCGCGGGAGTCGACGACCGGGTTTCCATCCGCAAGGGCGACGTGTGGCACCTCGCGGAGACATTTGAGGACGTAACGGCGGACCTCATCGTCACCAATCCCCCCTTCGGGGTGCGCATGGCCAGCAGCATGGACTTCTTCCCGTTTTACCGCCGCGTGCTTGAACAGATGGCCGCGGTGCTGCGTCCCGCCGGAACTGTCGTGATGCTGGTCCTCCGCGAAGGGCCCTTCAACGCGGCGATCAGCGAGACGGCGGCCTTCACCATCCGCCACGTGCGGGTGATCGAGATTGGCGGGCTCTACCCACACGTGTTCGTGCTGGAGCGGCACTAGGGCGCAATGCATAATACGTGAGGAGTAGTGTGTAGTGTGTATTGCGTAGCCCTCGGCGTCGAACATCGAACATCCGACGCTCCAACCTTCGCCCCGAAACGCTCAACTCCCCAACGCCACCCCCGTGACCGCCGACGTCGTCCTGCCCCTTCCGCTCGATCAGGCCTACACCTACCGCGTGCCGGCGGAGCAGGCCGATGCCCTGCAGGTGGGCGCCCGTGTGCTCGTGCCCTTCCGCAACCGGCGCCTGACCGGGGTGGTCGTAGGGGAGGGGCCACCGCCGGAGGCGCTCGACTTTCAGGTCAAGCCCGTGCACGACGTCCTCGATGACGTGCCAGTGTGCACCCCTGGGCTTCTGGATCTCACGAAGTGGATTGCCGACTACTACGTGTGCGGCTGGGGGGAAGCGCTGAAGGCCGTCCTGCCCGCCGGCACCACAGTCGAGTCGGAGCACCGCCTCGCCCGCACCGACGCTGAGCCGGGTGACTGGGCCGGGCACGATGTGGGCCGGGCGGTCCTTGAGGATGTAGCAGAGCACGGCAAGACGACCCTCGCGGCCGTCCGTAAGCGGTTGGGGCCGGCCGTGCCGCTTTCGCTCATCCGTCGTATGGACGCCGACGGCGTACTCACGCTGGAGACGACCCTCTCCGACGAACAGGTGCAGGCCAAAACCGAAATGCACCTGCGCTTTGCCCCGGCGTTTCGGCACGAGGACGCTGCGGACGATCTCATCGAGCAGCTGCGCGGGGAGAAGCAGCAAGCAGTGATTCGGGCCCTCGCGGGCTTTCGGGCACAGGGCACCCCGGAGCCGCGCCAGGCCGACGTGGTGGAGCGGACCGATGCGCCCTACTCTACCATCCGCAGCCTCGTGGACAAGGGCATGATTGAACGGGTGGAAAAGGAGGTGCTGCGCTCGCCGCTCGACGACCTGCCGCCCCCGGATCCACCGCCCAACCACGACCTACTTCCCGCCCAGCAGGACGCCCTCGACGCCATCACGGAGGCGGTGGGCGACACCCAGTACGGCACGTTTCTCCTGCACGGCATCACTGGAAGCGGCAAGACGGAGGTGTACATCCGCGCACTCAAGGCGGTGCGGGCGCAGGGGCGCACCGGCATCATCCTCGTGCCCGAAATTGCCCTCACCCCGCAGACTGTTCAGCGCTTCCGGTCGCACTTCGCAGGGGAGATTGCCGTTCTCCATTCGCAGATGAGTCGGGGTGAGCGCTACGACGCGTGGCGGCGACTTCGCACGGGCGACGCCGCCATCGCCATCGGCCCCCGCTCGGCCGTCCTCGCGCCGCTGGAGAACCTGGGGCTCATCGTGGTCGACGAGGAGCACGAGACCTCGTACAAGCAGTTCGACCCGGCGCCCCGCTACCACGCCCGCGACGTGGCCGTGATGCGGGCCCACCAGGCCGATGCCGCCTGTGTTCTTGGCTCGGCGACGCCCAGCCTGGAGAGCACCATGAACGCGCGCTGGGGCAAATACACCCGGCTCGAACTGCCGGAGCGGGTGCCCGACGCCTCTGGCCAGACTGCCGCCCTCCCCGACGTGCGCGTCCTCGACCTCACGACGCAGCGGAAGAAGCACCAGCTCGACGGCGCCCTGGCCGATCCGCTACGCAGGGCCATCCGGGAGCGGGTGGACCGGGGCGAACAGGTCATTCTGCTCCAGAACCGCCGCGGCTACGCGCCGGTGCTGGAGTGTGAGGACTGTGGATGGGCCCCGTCGTGTGGCAACTGCTCGGTGAGCCTCACGCTGCACCAGGGCGCCGGTCGGCGACAGCTCCGGTGTCACTACTGTGGCCACGCGGTGCGCGCCCCCCATCAGTGCCCGCAGTGCGGGGGGGAAGCGATCGGACAGATTGGGGTCGGCACGCAGCGCGTGGAGCAGGAGCTGGAGGCGGTGGTTCCCGAGGCCACCATCCTCCGCATGGACCGCGACACCACGAGCCAGAAGCACGGCCACCACCGGATTCTGCGCCGCTTCCGCAACGGGGCCGACGTGCTCCTCGGCACGCAGATGATCGCGAAGGGGCTTGACTTCGGGCGCGTCACGCTCGTGGGCGTGGTGGACGCGGACGTGGGCCTCCTTTTCCCCGACTTTCGCGCCGAGGAGCGCACCTTTCAACTCCTCACGCAGGTCGCTGGCCGGGCCGGGCGTGCCGACCTGAAGGGCGAGGTGATCCTGCAGACCCGCAACCCTGACCACCCGGCCCTCCGCCATGCGACGCAGCACGACTACGAGGGGTTTGTGGAGGAGGAGTTGCCCACCCGTCGGCAGTTTGGCTACCCGCCGTTCGGGCACGTGGCGACGGTTGAGTTTCGGGGACCGAACGAGGACCGGGTGGAGCGCCTGGCGGTGAACTGGACGGAGCAGCTGCGTGCCCAGGCCGGACCGGTGGAGGTGATGGGGCCGGAGCCGGCGTTCATCCAGCGCGTGAAGAAGCAACACCGCTACCGTACCCTTCTCAAATCCCGAAGCGGGGGGGCGCAGCCCCTCCAGGCCGCCCTCTGCCACGCGAAAGACGCCCACGGCGCCCCGCCCAACGGCTACCACGTGGCCATCGACGTCGATGCGCAAGACGTGCTGTAGAGAGTTCGGGACGCGGCCCCGATGGCGGGGCTACGTGTCGGGGGCGGTGTAGTGGCGAAGGAGGGTCCGGACGTGTTCTAGTTCGTCCTCGTTGGTGGTATGGCCAAGGCCTTCGTAGATGCGCGTGGTGACCTCGGCGTTCAGGGCCCGAAGCACGTCCGCCGTCTCATGCACGCGCGATTCGGGAATGTACGGATCCTCATCGCTGCATCCGAGAATGGCGGGCGTCCCGTCGAGCGAGCCCTCAAACTCGAAGTCGATGCCCTCGGGGCCAATGAGGCCGCCGCTGAGGCCTACGACACCGCCGTAGCGCTGGGGGGTCTCGGCGGCGTACGTGGTAGCCAGGCAGGCTCCCTGCGAAAAGCCAAGCAGCACCACCCGCTCCGGGCCAACGCCGTTCGCCTCCACGCTCTCCAGCGCGTCGGCAATGACTTGGAAGGCCGAGGTAAGCTCCGGCTCATTCTCCTCGCGCGGGGCCATGAACGATTGGGGATACCACGAGCGCATCGCCGCCTGCGGGGCGAGGTGTGCCACCCCCACCACGTCGATCGCGTCGGCGAGTCGCAACATGCCCTGCGCCGAGGCCCCGCGGCCGTGCAGCAGCAGAAGAACGGCCTGGGCCTCTTTCAAGGGCGCGCCGCCGGTGCGCACGGGTTGGTCCCGATGGGGGTCGTTTGTGGACATGGGAGAGGGAGAGATCGAGGAAACGAGGGCGAGCGGTCAGTCGGCAGCGAGGGGCGGGGTGAGGGTGGGGAGGGCGTCTTCGAGCGTCCCGCGTCGGGATTCGAGGTGGGTGGGGAGCTTGAGGCTGTGGCCCAGCTCCGCTTCGGACTCGTCGGTGAGAAATCCCGGGCCGTCCGTGGCAATCTCGAAGAGCAGGCCCGAGGTCCAGTCCGGGTCGCGGAAGTAGATGGACTGGAAGTACTGTCGGTCCTTGACGTCGGTTACCTGCAGGCCGCGCTCGCGGAGGATGGCCTGCCAGTGTTGCTGCGCCTCCGCGTTGGGGGCCCGGAAGGCGATGTGATGCACCATGCCGCGGCCCATGCGGCCGGATGGGTGGCGGTCGCGCACGAGCAGGTCGACCGTGGTGCCGACGCCTGTGCGGGGGGACCGGAGCCGCACGCGGTTCCCCTCCGTTCCGGCCTGCGTCCAGCCAAACACATCCATGAAAAGCTCGGGCGTACGGTCCTCGGTGAAGACCGGCAGGGTGGGCGCATGAATCCCTCGAATCGCGCGCGCTTCGGGGATTGGGCGCTCGGCCCAAGGGGGCGTGTCGGGGGCGTCGGGCGTGGCCACGAGCTCCAGGGGCAGGCCGCTCGGGTCGGGGACGCGGAGCAGCGACGCGCCGAAGCGGGTGTCCGTCTCGATGTCCGTGATTCCGTACTCGTTTAGGTGGGTCTTCCAGTCCGGCAGTGTGCCCTCGGGCACGGCAAGGGCAATGGCCTTCGCCATGCCCGCCCCCGGGCGGCCTTTGGCGGCGCGGGGCCACGGGAAGAACGTAAGCACCGTGCCGGGGCGGCCCGTGGCGTCGCCGTAGTAGAGGTGGTGCGTGGTGGGGTCGTCGAAGTTGACCGTGGTCTTCACCCGACGCAGGCCGAGCACGCCCACGTAGAAGTCAAGGTTGTCCTGCGCGTCGCCGGACAGGGCCGTGACGTGATGGATGCCAGGAAGAGCGGCCTCGGGCATGGGGGGAAGGTCGGAACGATAGGTGGGCCGGCTCCCTTACGCGGCCGGCGTCGAGTCGGATTGTTTCACGACGGCCAGCGTGCAGCGGCTTGCGCACACGAGCTGGGCGTCCGCATCGCGGATTTTAATTTCCCACACCTGCGTGGTGCGGCCGGTGTGGAGGGGAGTGGCCGTCGCCGTCAGTTGGCCCTCGCGCACCGGACGCACGTGATTCGCGTTGATCTCTACGCCCACCGCGGTGTGTCCGTCCGGCGCCGCCAGGTGGCCGCCGACGCTGGCGGCACTCTCGGCAAGGACGACGCTCACGCCTCCGTGCAGCAGCCCAAACGGCTGGTGATGATCGGGCGTGACCGGCATCGTGGCCGTCACGCGTTCGGGGCCGCTGTCCTCGATCTCAATGTCGAGCAGGGCGGCCACACCGCCCAGAGAGTCGGACAGCGGCGTATCGTTCGGGCCGGGGGCGTTTGGCGAAGAGGCGCTCATGGAAGGGGCAGGGCGCGGCAGTTATTCGTCAAACGCCGTCAGCGCAATGGTTGTGTTGTGCCCGCCGAAGCCAAAGGCATTGGTGAGGGCCGCCTCCACATCCCGCTCGGCCGGCGTGTTGGCCGTGTAGTTGAGGTCGCAGTCCTCCCCTGGCGTGTCGAGGTTGATGGTAGGCGGCACCTGGCCGTTGCGGATGGCGAGGATGGAGGCGATGGCCTCGGCCGTGCCCGCGGCGCCCAGCATGTGGCCCGTCATGCTCTTGGTGGCAGACAGATTGAGGTCGTAGGCGTGGTCGCCGAACACCTCCTTCACGGCGTCGGACTCGATTACGTCGCCCTTGGGGGTGGAGGTGGCGTGCATGTTGATGTGGTCCACGTCCGTTGGGGCCAGGCCGGCGTCGTCGAGCGCTTTTTCCATGGCGAGGGCTGCGCCACGACCGTCCGGGTCCGGGGCGGCGTAGTGGTGGGCGTCGTTCGATTTGCCCACGCCGGCCACCTCGGCGTAGATCGGTGCGCCGCGCTCGCGGGCGTGTGCTAGCGTTTCGAGCATGAGGGCCCCAGCCCCTTCCGCCGGCACGAATCCATCCCGGTCCGCATCGAACGGGCGGCTCGCCTTTTTGGGCTCGTCGTTGCGCGTGGAGAGGGCCCGCATCGAGGCAAATCCCCCTACGCAGAGCTCGTTGATCGAGGCCTCGGTGCCGCCCACCAGCATCGCCTCAGCGTGCCCCTGCCGCAGCAGGAGCAGCCCGTCGGTAATGGCGTCGTTGCCGGTGGCACAGGCGCTCACGACGCAGTGGTTGGGACCGCGCAGCGTGTGCTCCATGGCCACCAGGCCCGCCGCCATGTTGCTGATCATCATGGGGACGAAGAAGGGCGAGATGTGACGCGCGCCGTTCTCGTCGAGGTCCAGCACCGAGTCCACGAAAAGGTTGCTCCCGCCGACGCCGGTCCCGAAGACGACCCCGATGTCGTCCCGTGTCTCCGGGGCCAGGGCCTCGGTGTCCAGGTTGGCGTCGTCGAAGGCCTGCTGGGCGACGGCCAGTGCGTACTGGCTGAACGGGTCCTGCCGTTTAGCCAGCTTGGCATCCATGTAGTCGGTGGGGTCGAAGCCGGACACCTCGCAGGCAATCCTGGAGCGCACGTCCGACGCGTCGAACTTTGTGATGGGGCCGGCCCCGCTTTCCCCGGCCAAAAGGCCCTCCCAGAACTCGGCGACGGAGTGGCCGAGGGGGGTCAGAGCCCCGAGGCCAGTAACGACGACGCGGCGAGAAGAAGCGGTAGAAGCCATGAACGGAAGCGGGGTGGTCGGCAGTCGATGTTGGAACGCACCGCACGCCCGACGGCCTCAAAGGGCGAGGCACAGGCCCAGGTGTGCGCAATGGAACGGGCCCGTGCAATCGGTGTGCGGCCGACGGTCATGCGGCGTCGAGGCGAGCGTGCCGGTGCCGCGCTGGCGACGGGAAGAGGACCTCCCCGCCGAAAGGGCGGGGCAGGAAGTCCCGTGAGGGCACGTATGCACGCGCTCCGGAGCGGGACACCGAGGCCTCGGAATTGTGTTAGTGTAGCGTCCCACCTGTTTCGAAACAAGGGGTTCCGCCGGGGTCACGCGGATTTAACCAAGTGACGGGGGCACTGTAACGACGCCTCCCCGATCAGCGTGAGGGGGCGACCGCGCCGTCAGAAAAAGGTCTTCCGGTCCCGACCCCCTGCAGATTCGGGTCAGGCTTTCTTCTGAGATTTGCCTTCTTATATTAGGGGTGTGCATCGGCGGCAGGTAGCTGGTTGTGCCACAGGCACGAGCCGAAGCTCGCCCCTTCTTTCACTCCGACCCTTCACGAGTCGACTCTCGCAAACGTAATGTCTACCCGTTCTGTCTTTCGCTTTGATCCCAAGGCCATCCTCGGGTCCTTCTTCATCGGTGTGGTGTTCGTCGTGCTATTCACGGCCCTCACCGGGAATATCTTCGGAAGGCCCACATTCCCGCTGCTCGCCATGACCTCGGGCTTTATCCTTGCCGGCGTGGGGTACGGGTACCTCAGTGAAGGGGAAACGGTCATGGAGCCGGCGCTCGCGGCGGTCCTGGTCTCGGTGGTGGCCTACTTTATCATCGACGCCTTCAGCTTCGAGGCCTTCGGGGACCTGGTCGAAGGCGGACGGTTCACGTACATGATGGTGGTCGCGTTCTTAAACGGGCTCGTGCTTACATTTGCGGGGGCCTGGGCGGGAGAGACCCTGCAGCGAACCTATGCAGGCTCCAGCGAGTCCGTCCTGGACTGGGGATGGATCATGGCTGGCACCATCCTCGGGTTTGCCGTGAGCCTTTTCCTCACCAACTTCGTGATTTGGCTCTTTGGGGCCCTGTCGGACGCCCCGGGCGCGGCGTACGCGGCCCTAGAGCCCTCGAACGTTTGGGTGATGCTCTTCGTCGTGTTTCTGGGACTGGAGGCCACCGGGTACGTGTGCGCATTCCGCTCGCCGGGGGATACGTCCTACGAGGCCGCCATCGCGGGCCTCATCACGCTCGTCCTCCTGATCGACGTGTTCGTCTTTGCCCTCGGTGGGCAGTCCATCCTCACCTACGGCCGCATGATTCTGGTGCTCGTCATCGGGCTTCTGGCCTCCCTCGTGGGTGGGTACATCGGGGAACGCATGCAGACGCGGGTCGAAGGGGCTCGCCCATCGGAGACGTAGTCGGCCCGGCGGCATGCCGCCGAGCGACCCGCTGCTACTGGCCGTCCACGAAAAAGGGACACTCGTCCTCACTGGGCGGGCACTGGACGGAGACGCGCTGGGTGGCGCGCACGTAGCTCGCAAAGACGCCGGTGCCGCCCTCCACGTGCTCGATGATGTTGGGAATCTCGCCCGGCCCTAGGCCGCCCCCCGGCCCGCCGGGCGATTGGGTCTGCTGCGACCGAATGAGGTCGTAGAGGTTGTCGTCAATAACGTGCACGGCGGACTCGTTCGGGCCGTAGAAGGCCACAGAGATCCACGGCAGTTCGGTCGTGATGCGTCCCTGCGCGTCGCGGCTGAAGTTAGCCTCATTGAGCACACCCGAGGAAGTGGTGCGGTACGTGTCGAGGCTGTCCTCCGCCGGGTCGTAGTCGTCCTCGTAGAACGGCGTGAGGCCCTCTCGGAGTTGTGATTCGGGGCGCCCAAAGTCGAGTAGAGAGGTGGTGGTGAGCACGAGTACAGACTGCTGCTGACGGGCACTCTCGGGCGGAGTGATCGTGAAGGCGGGCTTCGTAGGGGCCTGGTACACCGCGGTCGTGGTTTCGGCCTTCACGATCGAGATGGTGTCCGGGACGGTGGTAGTGGCTGTGACCTCCGTCCCGTCGGGGGTGATCACCGCCAGTTCGTAGGTCGTGAGGGGGCGGATCGTCGGGGGCGGGCTCGGGGCCGGCTCGTAAACGCCGGGGGCCGTCTCGGTCAGCGACGTGGTTTCGACCGTCGATCCGTCGTCGGACAGGCGCCGGATCGTCACCGATGCGTCCCGTATGGCGGCCTCGCTGGGGCGATAGGTGCCGTCCGTTTCCACACTCCGGGTGAGGCGGACTGCGTTCATCGGGGCATCGCCCTGGAGGTATGCCTCCACGACGATCTGCGATTCGGGCTGGGTCGCAGTCGTGTCGCAGCCAACGAGGAGGGGCGCCGAAAGGAGCAAGAGTGCGAGGAGGAGACGGCGGTACATAAACGTTCGGAGTGGTGGGAGGCGACACGGAGCGTCGGGACGGCGGCGCGGGGGTCAGAACGTGAGGGAGAACGATACATTGGGCACCGGAATCGGGATCTGGGGCGTCTCGTCGCGGTCGAGCGTGCCGTCCGGCTCGCTCTCGAACTGGTAAAACCAGATGTTGCGCCGCGAATAGGCGTTGATGGCCTGGAGTTGCAGTTCGTACTCGGCAATTCCGAAGAACTGGCCCGTGCGGGCCACTCCCACGTCGAGCCGGTGGTAGGGGGGGAGGCGCGCGTTGTTGAAGGGGCTCACGAGCACGTTCTCCGAGTCGCCTACGCCGGGGCTGAACGAGAAGGGGCTGTCCACCAGTTCATAGCGCTGGGTGGGGGCGGTGTAGGACTGGCCGCTGGCGTAGTTGAAGGTGCTTGAGACGCGCCATTGGTCGGTGAGGTGGTAGTTTACCGCAAGCGTGAGGGTGTGCGTACGGTCGTAATTGGGCGGGTAGTACTGCGGAGTACCGGTTTCGGACTCGTTGATGTTGGGGAAGCGTCGCTCGGTACGGCCGAGGGTGTAGCTGAGGAAGCCGTTGAGGCGGCCCTGTGGCCGCCGGAGCAGGACCTCCATGCCGTAGGCCCGTCCGTCGCCCACGTGGAAGCGGTCGGGGTAGGGCACGCCCGCCGCATCGGGCAAAAACGGGTCGAGTTCGAACAGGTCGTGCATGGTACGGGCGTACCCCTCCACCTCCAGTTGCCATGCGTTGCCCAGTTGGGCATTGACGCCTAGTGCAAACTGATCGCCCGAGGACGGGGGCAGGCCCGCGTCGGCCATCAGCCACGTGTCGAACGCTGTAAAGAGCTGGCTCGTCTCCAGCGTCAGAAACTGGTGGTAGCGCCCGTAGGCGGCCTGCAACTGGACCGACGGGGTGAGGTCGTGGGTCACCGACAGGCGCGGGGCGAGCCGCACGTAGCTGCCCTCCGAGAAGTAGCTGGCCCGCAGCCCGCCCCGGAGCTCCCAGTCCGACGCGGGCGTGTAGGTGTCCTTCAGGTACAGGGCCAGCTGCTCGCCCTGCAGGCGCTGGTCGAAGGTCGTATCCTCGTCGAACGTGTTGCGGAGCCGAAAGGCGAGCCGGCTGGCATGCAGGCCGGCCTCTACGGTGTGCGCCTCGCCGGGCACGTATTCCAGGTCGGCCTTCAGCGATACGTCGCTCACCTCGTTGGTCTGCGTGAACCGCGTGCCCCCAAGCTCGAACACTGGCGTGCTCTCGTAGCGCGAGCCCGCCACCAGGAGGGTCGAAAAGAGCTGATCGGAAAACAAATGCGTCCACTCGGCGCTCGCCGTGCGGTTGCCGTAGTCCACGTCGAACTCCTGCGCGGGACCGGGGGTCAGGAAGAGCTGGTCCTGTCCGCCGTACACGGCCAGCGAAAGGTCGTCGTTTGGGCCCGGGCTGTAGTTGATCGTTGCGTTGACGTCGTAGAAGTAGAAGGTTTCGGGGAGGCCGTCCACGTCGTCGAGCACCGCGAGGAGCGGCTCCAGGGTGGACCGCCGCACGGAGACCATGTAGGAGCCGGCCGGCGGGCCGTTGCCGCCGGTGCCGTAAGGGCCCTCGATGTAGCCGCGGGTGGCCAGAGTGCCCAGACTGAAGCCCCCCGTGGTTTCGCGCCGGTTTCCATCTTTGTTGTAGATGTCGACTACGCTCCCGAGCCGCCCCCCATATTCGGCCGGGTAGGTCCCCTTGTAGAGCTGTACGTCCTTGATGGCGTCGGGGTTGAAGGTGGAGAAGAAGCCGAAAAAGTGGGTGGGGTTGTAGACGGTCGTGCGGTCGAGCTGGATCAGGGTCTGGGCCGGGCCGCCGCCGCGGATGTAGAGGTTGCTGGAGTAGTCCGACGCCGTGGTCACGCCGGGCAACAGGGCGAGGGAGCGGAAGACATCGGGGGTGAGGACCGACGGCAGCTGAGTGATGGTGGCGGTCTGCAGTTTGTCGACCCCAACGCGCCGGTCGTCCTGGTTGTCGCGGTCGCCGGTTACCACCACCTCGTCGGTCTGCAGGCCGGTGGGCACGAGTTCCACGTCGAGGCGCTTTGTCTCCCCGGCGGCCAGGGTCACCGTCTCCGTGTGCGTCTGGTAGCCGAGGTAAGAGACCGCGACCGTGTAGGTGCCGGGGGCTAGGTCGCGGAGCGTGTAGTACCCTTCGTTGTTGGTGGCGGCGCCCCGGCCCGTGCCCTGCACGAGGACGTTGGCCTGGAGGAGCGTCTCACCCGTTTCGGCGTCGCGCACGTAGCCGTTGAGGGCCGCTGGCTCTTGCGCCGCGGCGGGCGGGGCCGCAAGCAACAGGAGGGCGGTACAAAGGCCCGCAAAAAGAGAGGCGCAACGGGTGCGCATGGGGACAGGCGAGACGGCGAGCAGAACGGCGAGCGCGACGGACCAGTGGGGAAGACGAGGATCTGCGGGGCATTCTGGGCGTGCTGCCCCTACGAATCGGGCCCATTGGCATCCTCGCCCAGGATGTACGGCGACCCACCGGGGCTTGGTTGCGCCTCGGTGTTTCGTTTCTGCAAACCACCGTCCCTACGCGAACGGGGCCACCGTGTGCCCACGGTCGCCCCGTCACGGGAGTTGTTCGTATGTTGGAGGACGCAGTTAGGCCGCCTCGCCGGCCAGCGGAAGGTCCGCCCGTCGCCATCCGGTGTAGCCGGCTTCGAAGTCATATACGTTCGTGTAGCCCATCTCCTCAAGTGCCTGCGCCGCCGCAGGGGAGGCCTCGCAGTCGCCGTTGGCGCAGTACACCACGAGGGGGGCGTCCTTGTTGGGCACCAGCGACTCGACCTGCTCAATGTCGTCAACCGGGATGTTGATGGAGCCCGGGATGTGCTTTGACTTGTGGGCGCTTCGCGGCAGCGTATTGATGAGGATGGGTGGATGCTCGCTTTCGAGCGCGTCCTTGAGGTCGGTGGCAGAGATCGTCGTCAGGGTATTAGGCATGGGAAAGCGGAATGGTTATAGTGCACGAAATCTCACCTGGACAAGGGCCTGTCGGCAAACAGGATGTCCGAACGCGAGATTCTCTGTGAGGCGTCGCTCCGGAGGTGTTACGCGAGTTCAAGAATTTTCTGGTTCACGGACTGGATCCGCGAAAGAGTGCATTCGTTGGGCGCCGCCTGATGGTTTCTTTTGCTCACCCTTCCCCCACCCTATGACACGAGCGTACTCACTTCTCCTGTGCGTGCTTGTTCTGTTGGCGGCATCCCCGGGCCAGGCCCAGGACACGTCCGACGTGGCGTTCCGCGTGCAAATGCCCGACAGTGTAGTCGTGACGGCCTCCCGGACGGCCGACCCCGCCCAAACCACTGGCCGTCGTGTAAGCGTCTACACCCGACAAGATATCGAGGCCCTCTCGGTCAACTCCATCGACCAACTGCTCGACGTGGTGGGAGGGCTCGATGTCCAGAGCCGCGGCGGGTTTGGTGTGCAGAGCGACCTCAAAATGCGCGGTTCCACCTTCAATGGGGTCCTCCTGCTCCTGGACGGCGCCCGCATTAACGACCCGTACACGGGCCACTTTCTGATGGACCTGCCGGTCCCGCTCTCTGAAATTGCGCGCGTGGAGGTGCTGCACGGCCCCGCCACTGCCCTCTACGGCCCCGACGCCCTAGGCGGGGTCGTGCACCTCATCACCAAGACGGCCCTGCGCAGCGGTCGGATGTCCGGGGCCGGTCTTAGGGCCCGCGCCGACGGGCGCTACGGCACGAACGACTTCTATGACGCGAGCGTGGCGGCCCGGTCGGTGGGCACGCGCACCACCGTAAGCGCGGCGGCATCGGTACAGGGGAGTGACGGCCAGACGGTCCCGGCGGCCGAGCCCCCGGAAGGGGCCAACCTCTCCAGCATCATCCAGACTGACTTTGATCGCCGTGTGGCCACTGCCGCGGTGGCCCGCGATCTGGGCGGGGCCAATTTGTATGCCCGGGCCGGCGTGGACGACCGCGAGTTCGGCGCCTACCATTTCTACACGGACTTTAGCACCGATCGTGCTCGGGAGGCCACCTCCACGTTCTGGGTACAGAGCCGCCTGTCGAGCACGGGGGAGACGGACACGCCCTGGCAGGTCCAACTCTTCGGCAAGCAGCACCGCGACCGATACACCTACAATCCGGCTGTGGGGGCGAACCGCCATATCAGTCGCCGGCTGCGAGTGCAGGGACAGGCCTCTCACACATGGGGAACCCTGCGCGTGACGGGGGGCGCCTCCGGCGGACTCCGTGGGCTCGACAGCAACCGGGACGGTGTCCGCAGCGATCCGTCGATGGGGACGTTTGCGAACCTGCGATGGCAGGCCACCCCGCGCCTTACGATAAACCAGAGCACTCGGCTCAGCTACGATTCCGTCTACGGCCTGGAGCCGACGCCGCAGCTTTACGTCGCCTACGACCTGGGCGCGGCTACGCTCCGGGGTGGCGGTGGGCGCGTGGTGCGGGCACCCAACTACGTGGAGCGCTTCATTGACTCCCCCACCAACCAGGGCAATCCGGATCTCGACGCCGAAACGGCCTGGTCGGCCGAGGCAGGAGCCGACGTGCGTCTGCCGGCGAACCTGTCGCTGTCGATTACCGGGTTCCACCGCACCACCGACAGTGCCATCGATTACCTGCGGCAAGAGAGTGTGTTTGTGGCCCGCAACCTGGACCGCACCACCACGACCGGGCTTGAAACAGAGCTGTCGGTCGACCGGCGCCTCGGCGCGGTCGGGCTGACCCTGAACGCGGCCTACACGCTTCTGGACGCCACCCTGGACGCTGCGCAGTCGGCCGACGCCTACAAGTACGGCCTCAACAGCGCCCGTCATCACCTGCAGGGCAGTGCCTCGTTGAGTGCAGGCTCTGTGACGCTGGGCCTGCAGGGTACGTGGCGAGACCGGCTTCGCGATGCGGCGTTGGCGACCGACCGCTACGGGGTGGTGCACGGACGCCTGGCCTACGATACGCGCCTCTCCGGCGCCCGCACGACACTGTCGGTAGAGCTGCGCAATGCCTTTGACCGCCGGTACACCGAAATCTTCGACGCCCCGATGCCGGGGCGCACGCTGCTGGTGGGCGCCTCCGTGCAGCTGTAGGCGGCGCGTGGGCCGGGGGTTACAGTTCGGTGAGCAGCAGCAGGCCAAGGAGGCCCAGGACAAAAGGAAAGGTGCCGTTCGCGTCGGGGACCGTTCCGCGCACGGCAGTGCTGGGCAGCGCCCCGGCGGGGCTCGCCGAGGTGCCTTTTCCCGTCGTTGGGGCGTCGTCGGGGGGCGTGCGCAGGGTCCCCTGCGTCTGGGCGCGCGACAGAATCACACTCCGCAGCGCCTCGACCCGCGCCAGTGTCGGGATCTGCTCGATTGGGAGCCGTCCCGACACCACGCGTCCGGCGACTGCCGCGTTCCTGAGGCCGATTGCCTCCAGGGCCGTGCGCAGCTGTGCCCCCTCCGCCATCGCAATGGCATCGATCGTGACGTGGCCGTCCGCCACGCGGGCACGAGCGACGCTGGGCGAGAAGGTCCCGCCGTCGCGCGCCTGGAAGGCCCGGTATTCATGGTACAGCACCAGAAGATCGAGCCCCGCCTTGGCCAGGGGGCCGTCTTTGCCCTGTAGGTCGAGGCCATGGAAGTCCTTCAGCGCCTCGGTTCGGAGGCTATCGGAGGGGGGCTGTGCCGCGGCTGACGAAGGGGCGAGTACGTTCCCTAGGCAGAGGGCGAGGCCGCCCAGAATGAGCGGGGCGATCGACGACGCGTGGGGCATGGTGGCGTGGGATTGGGGCGGAAGAAACGCAACGGTTACCGGACGCGAACGAATTTACGAGTAGTGGCAAAGGTCTCTCCCTCAACGCGGAGGAAGTATACGCCGCTCTGCAGTCCGCGCCCCACCGTCAGGAGGGTCGGGTCGTTGGCCGGCAGGGGGCCACTGTGGAGACGCGCCACCCGTCGGCCGAGCACGTCGTAGATGCCGACACGCACGTCCTGGGCCTCTTGTACGGTAATGGACACTGTGCTATTGTCCGAGACGGGATTCGGGGACACAGGAGAGAGGCTGTAGGTGCTCGAAAGCGACCGCTGGACGGTGACCTCTGTGCTGTACGTGGCTGAGCCGTCGAGGTCGTCCTGTCGGAGCCGAAAGGTGTGCTGACCGGGCGCCAGGGCCTTGGTCCGGTAGCGGTACGTCTGGGGCTCGTCGGTCGTGCCCGCGCCGTCTTTGTAGCCGATCGATTCGAAGGCCGCGTCGCCCCGCCTGTGCTCAATGGCGAATCCGGCGTTGTTGCTTTCCTGGGCCGTCGTCCAGGTGAGTACGGCCTTCTCGCCGCTCAGTGCGACCGCGAACCCGGACAGCTCTACGGGCAGGGCCGCCGGGGCAGCTTGCACGAAGCCGTGGCCGCTCCAGGGATCCACGCCCGTGCCGGTGGAATCGAGGTCATCGGAGATCGTCCCATTTTCCGTTTGTTGCCGGAGGCGGACATCCACCGCGGCCGCCTCCAGTTGGCCGTACGTATCCGCCGGCGCGAAGCCTGGATTGAGCTCTTGAATGAGGCCCGCGATGGCCGCCACGTTGGGGGCCGCCGCCGAGGTGCCGAAGAAGTTGGGGTGCGGGTCGTTGTCGTAGACGTCGATGTCGGTCCCGAAAAACGTATTGTCGACCGCGTCGGTACCCGTCACGTCGGGCTTGCCGCGGTCTTCCGGGGACGGAATCGGGGCGCCCGTTTCGTCGAATCGGATCTTAATCCCGCCCTTCGAAGAAAAGAAATCGAGGACGGCGGAGGAGACGTTCGGATTGTATTCACTGGTATTGAAAAAGGGCGCCGCGGCCACGGCCATCGCGCCATTGGCCATCGGGTGGCCGTAGATTGTGGGGCCGTGCGTGTCGTACTCCTCGATGTCGTAGCTTGTCCCAGAGTGGACGTACTTTACTTGGTCGGGGGTGGGCCCCGCGGCCTTTTCGACGACGAGGTGGAAGGTAGAGTCTGGGGTGCCGTCCTGGTTGGTGTCGATGTTGCCGAGGTTGGTGTGCTCCACGACCCCCTCCACGGGCACGCCCGTTCCGTCCGCGTCGCTGTTCTGGGCAGACTGGGCGACAATGCCGAGTGTGTCGTTCACGAGAGCCACGTCGAGGTCCGTGTCCGCCGGGAGCGACCCGTCGACCAGCGCGGAGGGGTCGGTCCACTGCAGCGTGAAGATGCGGAAGGTGCCCCCCAGCCGGATCGTGATCCGTTGCAGCGTGTCGACGGTGCTGCCCGCGTCGAAATCGTGCGCCACGGCACTGTCGCTGAGCACGCCCTGTTGCCCCGAGTCGCGGAAGGGGGCCTCGTAGGAGTTTTGGCCGTCGTTACCGGCGGAGGAGAAATACGGAATGCCCTCGTTCACCACACTGTCGACGACGGTCGTAACGGGGCCGTCCTGGTAGAACGGCTCGATGTTGTACCGCACATCGTCGACGAGCACTGTGCATCCGGCATCGGCCAGGTCGCGAATGCCCTGGACGAAGGTGGCAAGGCCGCCGAAGGCAGTGTGGAAGCCGAGCTCGGCGCCGGGGGCAATGTCGTGGATGAGTTGCAGCATGGCCCGTCCCTCGTCGGTGGGCGCGGGGGTGCTCCCCGTGTAGTCCGCCAGCACGTCGACGGGGGTGGTGCGGCCCGCCGGGTTGCCACTTCCCGGCAGGTCGCCTGACGCAACGTCGTCCGCCGCGCTGGTGGACGCCCCATCGTCCTGGTCGTAACTGTCTGAAAGGGCACAGATTTTTTGGCCGTTCCCGTCGACGCCGAGCTCGGACCGTCCCTCGAACGCGTGGTGGGCAGTGTCGGCCTCCGACCCGACGCTCCCGACGTGGGTCCGGGCGTAGGCCAGCATCATGCCCCGAAGCGACCGGAGCTGGGCGGCATCTCTGAGGGCCGCGATGGGGAGTTGCCCGGACACCACCGGGCCGGTGGTTGCGCCATTCCGTAGCCCGAGGCGGCGAAGATCGGCCTGCAGCGATTGGCCCTCAACCCGGAGGGCATGAACAGCTACAAATTCGCCGTTGTGCGAGACCGGCGAATGGTATTGAGGCCCCGAGGCGCGGTCGTGACGGCCCGCGTCGCCAAACAGGTGGCGCACCCCGGCGTTCCCCTTCGCCGCGTGCTGGTAGTAGAGCGTGGCGAGGGTGCGGCCCACTCGGGCCATCGGGCCGTCTTTGCCGCGCCGGTCGGCCCCCCGAAAGGCCCGTTCGGCCCGGGCTTGCACCGCCGGGGCGGCGCCCCGAACCGACGGCGCGAGGCGCTCTATGGGCGACGAGAGCGTGGCACCGGGAGGGGCCGGTTGCTGAGCGGCCGCGGGGCCGGCCCCCCACAAAGACAGTCCCCCGAGGGCGGACGCGACCAGGAGGGAAGAGAACAAGGAAGCGATGCGCACGACGGTCTGGGCAATGAGGAAGGAGTCTTGTGCCGGCCAGCCCCCAGTGAGTCAGATTAGCAAGACCAACGCTCGTGGTCTCGGCGCACTGGTCCCGTCAGGGGCTCCGGTGTAGAGGGCATGGAGACATGAGTGTGAGCAGGAATCACGCCAGCTGATCGTTGAGGGTCGGAGCGGTGAGTACAGTTGGAAATGGGTACAATCAACAACCCCACTGAATGACAAAATGGAAACTGGGCGGAGGCCGGTTCCGCCGCCTGATGGGGGCGGCCGAAAGGTGGGGATCATAGCCCCTTCGTGCGCTTAGAGCCAAGAAGGGGCCCTCTCATCCCCGAACCGCCCGGCATCGAATAGAGGGAGCGACGGGGACAGAAGGTGCGGACTGAGTCCCCGACTTTCATCGTCACATTCCGTCACAGCCTGCTTCGGTCTCATGGGGTCCTGGTGTCGCAGTACGGTTTTGGGAATTGCTATCGTGCTTCTTGGAGCTCCTGCGGCTCCGGCACAGACGACGGTGGTGGGGGCGTGGTCGGGAACGCTGGAGATTGGTGGAATGGAGCTTCAGGTCGTCTTTCACGTCGAGCCGGGCGAGGACGGGCTCACGGCCACGATGGACAGTCCCGATCAGGGGGCAACCGGCATCCCGGTGTCCGACGTGACCGTGGCGGGCGACAGTGTGACGCTTGCCGTCGATCGCATCGGGGGCACCTACGAGGGCGTCCTGGCCGGCGACTCGCAGATTGACGGGCAGTGGACACAGGGCGGCCGCTCGTTTCCGCTCACGCTCACGCCGGCCGACGAGAGCGACACGGCCCCGCCGCCCCGGCCCCAGCACCCGGAGCCGCCCTATCCGTACGTCGCGGACAGCGTGACCTTCCGAAACGAATCGGCCGGGATCACACTGGCGGGCACCCTCACACGCCCCGAGAGCGAAGGGCCGCACCCCGCGGTGGTGCTCGTCTCCGGCTCAGGGCCCCAGGACCGCAACTCGGAGGTGTTCGACCATAAGCTGTTCCACGTCCTCGCCGACCACCTCACCCGCCAGGGCATGGCCGTCCTCCGCTACGACGAACGGGGCGTCGGCGCGTCCGAGGGCCGCTTCACCGGCGCCACCTCCGAGGACTTTGCCAGCGACGTGGCGGCTGCCGTCCGCTTCTTGAGGGCCCGACCCGCGATCAATTCGGACGCGGTGGGGCTACTCGGCATGAGCGAGGGCGGTTTCGTCGCACCGATGGTGCACACCCGGTTCGAAGCGGTCGATTTTCTCGTGCTGATGGCGGGCCCGGGCGTGCCGGGGCACGAAATTCTGGTGGAGCAGGGGGCAAAGATGGCGTCGGTCCAGGGAGCCCCGTCCGCGGTTGTTGACTCTGCCCGGTCCGTACAGCGTCGCCTGATGCGTGCGATCCGCACGGCGTCCGACTCGGCCGAAATTGCGGCCCGGGTGCGCCCGATGCTCAAAGCGCAAGGTCTTCCCAACGCACAGATTCGGTCGCAGATCGAGCAGGTAACGAGCCCCTGGTTTCGGTTTTTTGTGCGGCACGACCCGGCGCCCACGCTGCGCCAGGTGAACGTGCCCGTGCTGGCGCTCTACGGCAGCAAAGACCTCCAGGTGCCGCCCGAGCAGAACGCGGGTCCGATGCGCACGGCCCTTCAGGGCGGCCCGAGCGACGATGTAACGGTGCGCGTGTTGGACGGGCTCAACCACCTCTTCCAGCCCGCTGAGACGGGACTGCCGACTGAGTACACCCAGATTGAGACCACGATGGCGCCGGAGGCCCTGGAGGCGGTATCGGGGTGGATTCGGGAGCGAACACCGTAAAGGAGAGGCAGAGCACCCTTCCTGAAAAGACCCACCGACGCGATGCGATACAAGCACACGCAGATTGGGTACGTGACCGGAGGCGTCACGCTTGCCGCCCTGCTGCTCATCTACTATGCCTTCATGGCGGAGGACGGAGAACTCGGTGCGTTTGGCATTGGCATGCTCGGCGCGTTCGGGGTCCTCGCGGTCCTCTTCTCCAGCCTGACGGTCACGGTGACCGATCGAGAACTGCTGTTCTATTTCGGGCCGGGCTTCTGGACGAGGCGCTTTCCGCTCGATGACATCAGTAGCGTGGATGTCGTCCGGAATTCTCCGCTCTACGGGTGGGGCATCCGCTACACGCACCACGGGTGGCTCTATAACGTGTCTGGGCTGGACGCTGTGGAGGTAACGGTGCGGGGGCAGGAGCAGCTCCGCATTGGCACCGACGAGCCCGAGGCCCTGAAGCGAGCACTGGAGAAGGCGTGCACCGCCACGTGAAGGGGCAGCTTTGCATCGAGTATCGCTGGCATATATCCACTAGGTCGCTCGTCCGCATGCGACATCGAACTCGCAGCCCAAAATCTCGGGCGCAATGGTGCCTTCTGGGGAGCGTGATCCTTTCCGTTCTTCTATCGGCGTGTGACACGAACAGGCCAGAAGGCGACGCCAATCGGGACGAACCGGAGTTCACGTCCACGTCCGTGACCGTGCAGAGCGATACCCTCGATCTACCGGGCGTCCTCTTCGTACCCGACACGAGTGCGGCGGTGCCAGGGGTCGTGATCGTGCATGGCTCCGGGCTTGTGGATCGGGACGGTCAGGCCGTAGGTACCTCTCTGCCCCCGATCTACGAGCGGTGGGCAGAGCGGATGGTGCGGCGTGGCCTCGCGGTGCTTCGGTACGACAAGCGCACCACACAGCCGGAGGTCCGCCAGGTCGATCCGCGGGCCATTACCTTCCTCGACTTCGTGCGCGACGCGGTTGCTGCGGGTGAGGTCCTTCGAGGCCGTTCGGGGGTCGACGCGGACCGCCTCGTGCTCGTTGGGCACAGCCAGGGCGGCAACGTGGCCCCCGCGGCCGCGACTCGATTGGACGGCGTGGCGGGCATCGCGTCGCTCGCCGGATCGGCCCTCGCCATCGACTCTCTCTTCGTGGCGCAGCTGGAGGCGGGTGGGGGCAGTGGAAACTGCATGGCCGATCGGGCCCGGGCGCAGTTCGACTCGCTCCGAGCGGGCCAACCGGTCTCGGACGGACTCATCTGCGGGGCAGGCACGATGTTCTGGCGCCAGTGGATCCGTCACAGCCAGGGGATGGACAGCGTCGCAGCGGCGGTAGGCCCGCCCCTCCGCGTCCAGCAAGGCCGTGCCGACCAGAACTATCCCGGCACCACCTTACGGCAGAATCTGGGCGTCTGGCACCGCATTGCTCAGAATGGAGACGCGACCGTGAAGGCGTACGAGGGCGTCGATCACTTCTTCCTTGAGGCGGGAACGATCACAACGGCGGACGCGCCCCTCGACGCGCTCGTCTCCTGGATTCAACATCGGTGAGGAGGGCGCGGAGGCACTGCTCGCCACGACTCCGGTCCTTCCAGCACATTTTTGGGCAGTGATCCGTCCACGGGCTGGCGTCCCAAACCCCTCCGCGCGGACCGAGCAATCAGTTCGGCCCGCGCGGCGAAGGGCATCGAATCCTGTTGGGGCCCGCTCGCACCGAGGAGGGACCGTCGAGTTGTCAGTCGTCGAATTCGATCTCAGATACCCCGTCTTCGAACTCGTACTCCACCTCGAACTCGACCACGTTGCTGGTCCGGCCGTAGTCGTCTTGCGCGAGGTTGGTCACCGTGCCGTCCGGGGCGCGGAACCACCGGGCCGGATCCAGCTTGACCGTCAGCCGGCGGGACGGGTCATCGGTCCCAATCTCGAACGGACGATCTTCCAGCTCGAGTTCTACCTCGATTTCGGCCTCGAAGTAGGTTGTGAACGAGCGAGTGGTGTCGCCCTTGGGAGTGAAGGTGCCAACGGCCACCATGCTGGCGTTTCCGGGCCAGTTGGAAAAGCCGGCCTGGTCGATGTCGTCTTGGAGGGCCGGAAGTCCCTCGGCGTCATCGCCGTCGTCGAGCTCGGCGTCCTCAACCTCAAAGCCGAATTCGGTGTAGAGACCCGGCGGTACCTGATCCGACACCACCGATGCTACCTCCGTCGTGTCCAGTGGGAGGTCCAAGAAGGACGGTTTTTCGGACTCAAACTCCGCGCTGTCGGCTTTGCCCTCCAGCTCGACCTCGTCGACGATCAGCCGGATGTCGGCGATGCGAAGGGTTCCATTCGGCCCGGAGAGGACCAAGGAGTCGGTCGCAGCCCCGGTACTCAGGGTGTTGGCGTTCAGGCTACTCGACTGGGCCGACGAGGGGGCCGTGGAAAAGCCCACCTCAACGTTGGTGCTGTCGGTGGATGGGCCTGCTGAATCGCAGGCGGCAAAGACGAGGGCGACAGCCAGGAGAAGGGCGAGCGAAGCCCGACGGGGTCGGAAAGGATTCATGATTGCGGAGGCTGGTTGTGCGAAAGTACCGTACGAACTGGACAGCCGTGCGGTTACTGCAGGACTGCACGTCGATGGTCCGTTTCGGGAAGTAATGTGTCTGTACGAATCCTCGCGGCTGAGTTGCGGCGGGGATTCTGAAAACCAGCCGCACTCCACTGTGCCGGCAATCTGCATTCCGCAAGGGGCGAACTGCCGCCGATTTACAGAATGAGGACAATATGACGTTGCATCGGCGGCAGGGTGAGGTGCGGCGTGTCGGCAGTTTGGGAAATTCTCCGAGGAGTGTCTCAGCGGTGTGTTCGGTGTGTGTCACGCCTGTTGCAGATGACACAGGCATGGAGGATGCGGGCGGAGAGTCATTCTCGAGGGCGGGCGTGGAGGGTTGCGGCGGACACACCACATTTGACGTCTTGGCTGGGCCAAGCGCTGTCGGTAATGAACGGGAGGAAGCGTGCCCCGTTCACTTCGGGCTTTATCGTTTGTCTGTCCTTTTCGTGTCTGCCTGTGTACCGACTGTCCAACGCCCTCCGCACCGAACTGCGCGCTACCCTCCGCCTTGCTGGCCCGGTGGTGGCGGCGCAGCTCGCACACATCTCCATGGGCTTCGTGGATACGGTGATGGTGGGGCGGCTGGGCCCGGAAGCCCTGGCGGGTGTGGCACTGGGAAACACGATCTTTTTCTTCTTCGCCATCATGGGGATGGGCATGGTACGAGCCGTGGGGCCCATGGTGTCGCAGGCAGTGGGGGCCAAGGACCCGACGGCGGTAGGACGCAGCGTGCGGCAGGGCCTTTGGCTCGCTGGAGGGCTGGGCCTCCTCGTCTTGCTGATCCTGAGCAATATCGAGCCCGTGCTGCGGTGGACCGGGCAGCGACCGGTGGCCATCGACGGGGCCACGCGTTACCTGGATGCGATTCGGTGGGGGATTCTTCCGTTTCTGGGTTTTGCCGCGCTCCGTAGCTTCGTCGAGGGTCTCTCGCGGCCCCTGCCCGTCACCCTTATTTCGTTCGTGGGTGTGGTGGTTAACATCGGTGCCAATGAGCTGCTGATGTTTGGCCACTGGGGGCTGCCGGCCCTGGGCCTTGCGGGCACCGGCTGGGCCAGTACGATCGTCTTCTCTGTCCTCTTCGGGGCGCTGGCTCTGTTTGTGCACCGGACAGCGCCGTTTGCCGAGCACGGCGTCTTTGTGCGCATTCGAGAGCCCGACCCCACCTACCTCCGCGAACTGATGCGTATCGGGGCACCGATGGGAGCCTCCCGAGGGGTAGAGTCGAGTCTTTTCACGATCACCACTGTCATGATGGGCATGCTGGGGACGACGGCGCTGGCGGCCCATCAGATCGCGTTGCAGTGTGCGGCGTTTGCGTTCATGGTGCCGCTCGGTATTGGAATGGCGGGGACCGTACGGGTGGGGCAGACGGCCGGGGCCCGCGACGAGGCCGGGGCCCGCCGGGCGGGCGGCGTGGCGATGGGGCTGGCGACCCTCTTCATGGTGGGCACGGCCGTCCTGTTCTGGACGCTACCCCGGCCGCTTGTGGGGTTGTACCTCGACCTGTCGGACCCCGGCAACGCGGAGGTAGTGGCACTGGCGGTGCAACTGCTCGGCGTGGCGGCGATCTTTCAACTGTTCGACGGCCTGCAGGTGGCGGCCCACGGGGCACTGCAGGGCCTGAAGGACACTCGGGTGCCCATGGTTATTGCCATGATCACGTACTGGGGGCTCGGTCTCGGCACCGGGTACCTGTGGGGCGTGTGGGGCGGGGGCGGCCCCGAGGCTCTGTGGTGGGGCTTAGTCGTGGGCCTCGCCGCCGCGGCCGCACTGCTGGTGGTTCGCTTCCACCGGCAGGTGGAACGGGCCGTTCGTGAGGAGGCCGCGGCGCCTGCGGAGGAGCGACCGGCGCCCGTCTCGGCCCCGGCGGCTCCGCTGGACGACTAGCGAGCGGCCCTGTCAGAAGCTGCCAAAGCGAAGGGACACCAGCCCGTACGGCCCACCGAGGTCGGCGTCTGATATGCCCCGCAGGTCGCTCCCCGACACCAATCGGTACCCGCCCGTCACACCGGCGCGGGCGTAAGGGGTCACGTTGAGTTCGAGTCGGGCACCGCCCTCCGTGACGAAAATCCCGGTCTGATCGAAGCTCTCACTGTCTCGTGGCTCAAAACCGTCGGGAACGAGCTGGGCCGAGCCGCCGCCAATTACGATGTTGGCGCCGTAGTGCACCAGTTCAGACGGCGCGCCGATGTATTCGAGGAGCAGCCCGCCGTATCCCATCTGGAGATCAGCGGAGCGGCCGTTGAACGCCACAGTCGTCTTCGGAGTGGTCGCCAGGCCTCGCCAGCCGCTCCGATCACGACGTGTCGATCGAGGATCCATCCGCCCTGTCCTCCGACAATCGTCTGGGCCTCTCCGTTTACGGAGGCAACGGCGACCGTGGGAGCTCCGTACCCACCGCTCGAGGTCACGCCCCCAAAGACTGTCTCGTCGGGGGGCGTGTCCTGAGCGAGTGCCGGAACGAAAGAGGCCATTCCCAAGAGCAGAAGGGCGACGATGGAGCGGCGCACGACAGAGGGATGCGACGAATGAGGCATCGAGAATGATGTGGGAGAAGGCCAAAACCGAGTCTGGAAAACTACGGCCTCACGGTGGGACGATGTTACGAAGGGCGTCGAGGCAGCGTTGGAATACACATTCATTTTGTCGATCCAAAATGCATCATTCATCGTCGATCTACGAGTAGTTCACGCAGTTCTCGCGGTGCGGGGGATGAGCGCGACGGGATCTCCCGATGTCACAGTGATGAAACAACGGATTGACCCCATCTCCACAGTCGCCGGGAAGACCCGGAGGGGTTGTAGGTACAAATGCATGCTGTACAGACTGCTTCCGAGCGGGTCCTTTCGTTTACGGTCCTCGAATCACACTTCCCTGGGATATGCACGTCGAAACCCTCGGTGACGGCCATCCGGACTACACCATTGTCGCCTGCGTCCACGGCGATGAGACCTGCGGCTGGCACGCGTTCAACCGGCTCAAGGCGAGCGACGTGACGCTGCGGGCGCCGGTCAAGTTTGTGCTCGCCAACGAGCGCGCTTTCAAGCTGGGCTACCGATTCTGCGACGTGGACCTGAACCGTGTGATGCCGGGGGACACTGAGAGCGACAAGCACGAGGTGCGCCTTGCTGCACGCCTGCGGCGAGAGCTAGAGGGCACGAAGGTGCTCGACTTTCACTCTACCGAGTCGACGGGCTGTCCCTACGTGATCGTGACGGGGGAGGACGACGCGTCCCGGCGTCTTGCCCAGTCCACCGGGCTCGATCGGATTGTCGACATGAGTCATCTCGGCGGTGGGGTGACGGGGCCGGTGACGGGCGTGGCGGTGGAGTGTGGGTACTACGACGAGGAGGGAGCGGCCTCACGAGCACACCGCATCCTGCTTCACTTTCTGGCCGCCGAAGGCCTCATTGATCGCCCCTACGCCCGCTCCACGCCCGAGGTCTATGAAGTGTTCGACGATGCGCCGGGACAGGGATTCACCTTCGTCGCCGACAACTTTCGGGAGGTGGCGGAGGGGGAAGTGTTTGCCGAGAAGAACGGCACCGCTCGTCGCGCCGACACGGACTTCTACCCCGTGCTCATGTCCACCCACGGGTACGATGAACGTATTGGATTCATGGCGCGGCACGTGGGACGAGTGGAAGAGGACTCCCCGAAGTGCTAGCCCGGTAACCAGTCCTGCTCTGGAGGATAAGTGGTTTACAATCTGGGCAGGCCGGACCGGGCGGACGGATAATTCGCCGAAGAACGCCGTTTCAACGCAGTCTCGCGTCTAGTAAAAACCTCAATCATCCGCAATGTCTGACGGCACGTCCCGACGCACGTTCGTGAAGCGGGCGGGAGCGGCCCTGGCGACCTCCACCGTCGGATTCCCGTCCGCCATCCTCCCTGATCGAAAGGAGAAACTTGGGGTGGCCCTCTGCGGCCTCGGGAGCTACGCTAGGGGCCAACTGGCGCCCGGTCTGCAGCGCACCGAGCACTGTGAGTTGCGCGGCATCGTTACCGGCTCGCCCGAAAAGATTCCGCGCTGGCAGCGGCGTCACCACATCCCGGACCAGAATGTCTACAGCTACGAGACACTGCCGGACATTGCGAATAACGACGACCTCGACGTGGTCTACATCGTGACCCCGCCGGGGGTGCACGCCCGGGATGCGATCACGGCCGCGAAGGCGGGTAAGCACGTCTGGTGCGAGAAGCCGATGGCGATGGACGTCGAGGAGTGCCGGGCCGTCATCGACGCCGCCGAGGCGAACGGCGTACAACTGACCGTCGGCTACCGGTTGCAGCACGAGCCCAACAACCGGGCGGTCATGCGCTACGCCGCGGAGGAGACGTACGGGACCGTGCAGGGAGTCAAGACGGGCGCGGGGTACGACGGCGCGCATCCCGACCCGGACGACTGGCGGCGCGACGCGGAACTGGGCGGTGGTGCGCTCTACGACATGGGCGTGTATCCCATCAACGCGGCCCGCTACGCCGTGGGGAGAGAGCCGATCGCTGTGCAGGGGCGTACGTGGTCCGAGCGGGAGGAGATGTACAGTGAGGTGCCCGAATTCGCCGAGTTTACGCTGGAGTTTCCGGGGGGCGTGACCGCGACGGGGGAGACCAGCTTCGGCAAGTCCACGAACTATCTGGACGTGACGTACGCCGACGGATGGTGTCGGCTCCGCCCGTTCCAGTCCTACAGCGGCGTGCAGGGCCGCACCAGTGACGGCACGCAGCTTCGGCCCAGCGGGCGCGACCAGCAGGCTCGCCAGATGGACAACGACGCCCGCGCCATCAAGAACGACAACGCCCCTATCGTCCCCGGCGAAGAGGGCCTGGCCGACATTCGGATCGTGAATGCCATCATGGAGTCGGACCGGCAAGATGGGGCCCGCATTGGGCTTTAGTGCATGCACGCTCCGCTCGGGTCCAGGCGCAACTGGGGCCGCGCCCGGTCGCTAAATCGACTGGGGAAAGTCAGGGGCGAGTTCTGAGTGTCCCAATTCGTCGTCGGCGAAAAACCGGACGCTACCGTCCTTTTCAACAATCCACACCTCTTCGGCGCCAGCTTCCCGATAGAGCGCTCGCTTCTCGTGGGCCTCATCCCAGTCGTTTGACTCGCTCATCACTTCGACGCAGAGTTCCGGAGCGAGCGTCGCGGGATCGCCCGTCTCTTCCATTTCGTCGAGACGACTGGCCGAGGCCCAAATCACATCGGGGACCTTCACGCCTTCCGACGTTGCAAGGGCCCACTCCGGAAATGCCTCTCCCGATTGGAGAAGACTGTCGAGACGCTTCAGGATGAGCTTCTGCTGTCGGGAATGGCGGTTCTTGTGCGGGCTCAAGACGATCTGGCCTCTACGATTGGTCTCGACCTTGTAGGGAAGGTCGCTCAGGAGCGGATCGTCGACAATCTTCTGCCACCGCTCCTGATGCTTCTCCGCCGGCGTAGTCGTGGTCGGCATGGTAGAGGGTGTGTTGTTCGAAGCACGGGTAAAACGGCGGAGGGCTGAAAGGAGTTCTGCAATGGTGGACAGGTCCTCACCGCGCCTCCCCGTTGTCCTTCGCCTCCTTCTTCCGTTCCATCTGCTTCAGGTAGGGAATGCCGTCCTCAATCCAGGCCGGGCCCTCTTCGCCCTTCAGGTAGTGGTCGAACCACTCCAGGACGCGGTTTCGGTAGTCGACCGTGTTTTTGTCCTGCTTGCTTAGGCCGTGGTTCTCGTCGTCGTAGACGAGGAAGGCCATCTGTTTGCCCGCCCGGCGAGCAGCGTTGTAGAATTCGACGCCCTGATTGAATTCCACCGCGCCGTCGTCGGTGCCGAAGGCCATGAGGAACGGCGTGTTGAGTGACTCGATGTGGTGGAGGGGCGAGTTCGCCACGTAGGCGTCCATGTCTTCCCAGGGCGGCACCTCCATGCGGCCCTGGCTGATCTCGAAGATGCGGGCGTCGGTGCCGCCGCTGCGCCAGTAGATGGAGTTATACATCGACACCATGTTAGTGAGCGGGGCCCCGGCCACCGCCGTCTTGAAAATGTCCGTCTGCGTGACGGTGAAGGTCGTCTGGTAGCCGCCCCAGGAGTGCCCCACGAGGCCCACCCGGTCGGCGTCCACCGGCACCTCCTCGGTCACCGTCTGTACCGCGGGCACGAGGGCATCCACGGCTGAGTTGCCGGGGTCGCGGGGGCGGTACCGGATGTCCGGCTGAAAGACGAAGTAGCCCTCCTGCGTAAAGGTGGTCGTGTTGTACGGGTGCTCGCGGGTGGGCACCGTGTAGCGGCGGACGGAGGGCGAGCGGATTTCGTAAATGTACGTGATCATCGGGTAGCTCTTGTCCGGGTCGTAGTTCGCCGGATAGAAGAGCGCGCCCTGCAGCTTCTCGCCGTCGCGATTGCGGTACGAGACGAGCGT
>CAJXKO010000009.1 GCA_913055845.1 uncultured Bacteroidota bacterium
ACGGAGCGACGGGCCCGTAGCGCCCTGGTCCTGACAAACTGTAGCAGGGGTAGCCCCGCATCCGCGGGGATAGACCCGATGGATAAGCCAGAGCTAATACTGAGTATCCGGTAGCCCCGCATCCGCGGGGATAGACCCATGATGAGCGTGTCACCTTCCTGGTGACCGGCGGTAGCCCCGCATCCGCGGGGATAGACCCTCCTCATCGCCAACAACCATCTGCCGCTCAGTGGTAGCCCCGCATCCGCGGGGATAGACCCTCATTGCGCCAGAGGAGGGCGCTTCGCTACGGGGTAGCCCCGCATCCGCGGGGATAGACCCTCACGGATTCTGCCTCAGATAGCGTCACTGTAGGTAGCCCCGCATCCGCGGGGATAGACCCGTACCTGACCGGGACCTCTCGACGGAAACGCTGGTAGCCCCGCATCCGCGGGGATAGACCTATCCCCGACGTGGTAGGCGGGGCCGACCTCACGGTAGCCCCGCATCCGCGGGGATAGACCTATCGGGGAGACGGGTATTGAGTTGGGGGAAGAGGTAGCCCCGCATCCGCGGGGATAGACCCGATGACCCTTTTCGCACCCTCGTCTTAAATGGGGTAGCCCCGCATCCGCGGGGATAGACCCGAAGCTGCCGTGAGTGCCGCGACTGCTCTGCAGGTAGCCCCGCATCCGCGGGGATAGACCCGGTGAAGAATTCGTCGCTGTCGGCGTAGACCTGGTAGCCCCGCATCCGCGGGGATAGACCCAGCCTCAGCGGCACGCCAGCGCTCGAGAACTGGGTAGCCCCGCATCCGCGGGGATAGACCTCTCCGTGCGGGTCGATAGGCTTTCCAGCTCGAGGTAGCCCCGCATCCGCGGGGATAGACCCCGCGCCACAGACCGCTACTGGCGAGCAGATTGGGTAGCCCCGCATCCGCGGGGATAGACCGTACTCTACGGTGCGCCGCTTCCAGGGCTCAATGGTAGCCCCGCATCCGCGGGGATAGACCCGGGAGATCCGTCGGCAGCTCCGGGGCACCTTGGGTAGCCCCGCATCCGCGGGGATAGACCTCTACTTCAACCCCGACCGCTCCGGCCGCGGGAGGTAGCCCCGCATCCGCGGGGATAGACCCTTAGATGACGCTGGCATTGAGTGGCACGGCGGGGTAGCCCCGCATCCGCGGGGATAGACCTCCAGCGGCAGCGTGCAGCAGAAGGTGTACCGGGGTAGCCCCGCATCCGCGGGGATAGACCCTCTTCAGTGTAAACCACATCGTAACCGCCGACGGTAGCCCCGCATCCGCGGGGATAGACCCAACTTTTGGAAGCTTATCATTGCTTTCGCCAAGGTAGCCCCGCATCCGCGGGGATAGACCCCTCTATTAGCAGCGGCCCTGGCGGGGGTGGACGGTAGCCCCGCATCCGCGGGGATAGACCCAGAGTGGCGGTTGACCTCGATGTCCTATACCCGGTAGCCCCGCATCCGCGGGGATAGACCCGATTCTGGCATTGAGGAGCGTCACGGGATGGAGGTAGCCCCGCATCCGCGGGGATAGACCCAGGCGTTGATGGCAATACCGATGAGCTAGTGCGGTAGCCCCGCATCCGCGGGGATAGACCCCGGCCGGAGCTGTTTTCCTGCATGATCTCGGTGGTAGCCCCGCATCCGCGGGGATAGACCTCTCTTCGTCCCGCTCCTGCACCATGCGGCGCAGGTAGCCCCGCATCCGCGGGGATAGACCTCGGGGGCCGGTCTATTCTCGTGGCTCGACGGAGGTAGCCCCGCATCCGCGGGGATAGACCCCGTTTCGGTGGCCCAGGTAGACACGCCTGGCAGGTAGCCCCGCATCCGCGGGGATAGACCCCGGCTTGAAGTACAAAGCGGAGACGGGGCGCAGGTAGCCCCGCATCCGCGGGGATAGACCTTAAGTACTCTTCGTCACTGCTTCCCCATTTCGGGTAGCCCCGCATCCGCGGGGATAGACCTGGTAGACTCGATTCTTGTTCGCATCCTTCGCCGGTAGCCCCGCATCCGCGGGGATAGACCCGCGCGGCACCGAAACGCCTGCACGGTCACGTCGGTAGCCCCGCATCCGCGGGGATAGACCTCCTGTGAGTGACTTGCTCCCCAGCGAGCCAATGGTAGCCCCGCATCCGCGGGGATAGACCCCTGCCGTCCCGTCATGCCGATCCGCGTCCTGGGGTAGCCCCGCATCCGCGGGGATAGACCGCTTACCAGAGGCTCGCGCCACCTCTTGCCACTGGTAGCCCCGCATCCGCGGGGATAGACCCGAGACGTTCACGCTGGCTCCTGGCAAAATCGGGGTAGCCCCGCATCCGCGGGGATAGACCCCGTTCGACGGGCGAGGCCGCCCACTGGACCTTGGTAGCCCCGCATCCGCGGGGATAGACCTTTGTGGAACGGATGCCCCTCGTGGCCGCCAGCGGTAGCCCCGCATCCGCGGGGATAGACCCCGATCGCGGTGCGGGACGTCGCGCAAAACACGGGTAGCCCCGCATCCGCGGGGATAGACCTCTTCAGGCTCGTACCAGTCCACGAGACACCTAGGTAGCCCCGCATCCGCGGGGATAGACCCTGCTCTCACAGTATGAGGGGGAGGATAAACTTGGTAGCCCCGCATCCGCGGGGATAGACCCATCGTCAAGACCGACACCTACGACCTCACCGAGGTAGCCCCGCATCCGCGGGGATAGACCTCAGTCCCATAAGCGGGCCCAGAGCTGCCGGGCACCGCGGACGAGGGGACGCGTGCCGTGTCGCACCCGCGACCAGACCGGACGGAGTGCATCGGCGAGTCCCTCACGCACCTCCTCGCCCACCAGGCCCATCCGCGCACGTCGCCAGGCCACGCTTCCCCGTAGTCGCCGCGCTACCTCCCGCTCCGACATGGAGGCCGGTAGGTGCAGGGCCCGCCGGACGCGGCGGGCAATTTCCGCCTCTCGGGTGCTGAGGGATCGACCAGAGTGCCCCGGGCCAGACGATCGGCGGTCCATGGGAGGAGATGAGCTGTGGCGCAACACAATGAGCGGACGGCGAGTCAATACGTCCGATCACGTGGGAGCGTTCATTTTCAGCGACGCCCTCGAGGGCCATGCCAAAATATTGGCGGATGGTAACGCTTGGCGTAGGACGCTATCAGGGGGCGTGGGGGCTCATGCACCCAGGCAGCACTGCGACGTTCAGGTACGAAAAACGACCCTCCCGCTTTTCCGTCTCAGCAATTTTCCTTCCGACCACCATGGCCGACGAACAAACGGCTCTTCTCGCTCGCCTCCATGCCAAGCCCAACAAGGTAGAGGCGGTGCGCCGCTTCCTGGAGGAGGCCCTCCCCCTTGCGGAGGACGAGGAGGAGACCCTCTCCTGGTACGCCCTGCAAATCGACGACACCACGTTCGGCATCTTCGACACCTTCGCGGGCGAGGACGGCCGCCAGGCTCACCTCGACGGTGAGATTGCTACGGCCCTGATGGAGCGGGCCGATGAGTTGCTCGAAGAGCCGCCCCAGATCGAACACGTGGACGTACTGGCCGCAAAGTAGCGCGGGTGCCCAGGCCGACCAGAACCGCGAGCTAGAACGACGCCACTCGGTCGAGCTCCGACCAGAAGTCCGGAAACGACACACGGGCGCACTCGGCCTCGGCGATGGTGGTGGTCCCGTGGGCCACGAGGCCCGCCACGCCCATCGCCATTGCGATGCGGTGGTCGTCGTAGCTCTCCACCGAAGCCCCCAGGAGGTTGGGCCCATTGCCGTCAATGATGAGGCCGTCCTCCCGCTCCTGCACCTCGGCCCCGAGGGCCGTCAGATTTTGCGCCATCGCGTGGAGCCGGTCCGTCTCCTTCACCCGCAGCTCCTCGGCGTCGCGGATCTCGGTACGGCCCGTGGCACAAGCCGCCGCCACGGCGATAATCGGAATCTCGTCGATGAGGTTGGGAATGAGACGCCCACCCACATCGATGCCGGACAACTCGGCGGAGCGCACCATGATGTCGCCCACCGGCTCGCTCCCCTGGACCCGCTCGTTCTCGATTGTAATGTCGGCCCCCATTCCGTCCAGCACGTCGAGCAGCGCCGTGCGCGAGGGATTGAGGCCCACGTCGTCGAGGTGCAGTTCGCTGTCGGGCACCAGCGACCCGGCTACGAGGAAGAATGCGGCCCCCGAAAAGTCGCCGGGCACCGACCAGTTGGCGGCGGGAATGGTGTGGTCCTCGCCCACGATGATGTGGCGCTCGCCGCCCACCTCCTGCACCTCCAGGCCCAGCATGCGCTCGGTGTGGTCGCGCGAGGGGGTCGATTCGATGACGACAGTGCGGCCGTTCGCGTAAAGCCCCGCCAGCAGGACGCACGACTTCACCTGCGCGGAGGCCACCGGGAGGCGGTACTCGATCGGAGTAAGGCCCGACTGGGTGCCGCGAATGCGGATGGGGGCGTGTCCCTCCCGCAGGTCGATGCGTGCCCCCATCGCCTGCAAGGGATCGGCAATGCGCTCCATGGGGCGCTGTCGCAACGACTCGTCGCCTGTGAGCACACTCCCGAACTTTTGCCCCGCCATCACGCCAGAAAGCAGGCGCATGGTGGTGCCGGAGTTTCCACAGTCGAGCGGCTCACTCGGGGGCTGGAGCCCTCCAAGTCCCCGCCCCCGTACCGTGAGCACCCCTCCGTCGTCCCGCTCGGCGTGAACCCCAAGCCCCCGAACACAGTCGAGGGTAGACCGGGGGTCGGCCGAGTCCGGGAAGTTATAGACGTGCGAGCGTCCGTCCCCGAGAGCGGACAGAATGGCCGAGCGGTGCGAAATGGACTTGTCGGCGGGCAGGGCCACTGTGCCGCGCAGCGACGCGGCCTGGGGAACGGATTGAACCATGAGCGAGGGGGCGAGGTGAGGGAGGAAAGAGGGTGTCCATGATAGGAATCAGGACATCCAGGATCGAACCAGACCGGAGGTCTCAACCCCTCTCGTCCAGTTCTTTCACACGCGCTCCCCATGTCCCCCTCTTCTCCCATTCCCCTTCACCACTGGGGCGTCTCCGGGGTCTCCTTCAACGGAAAGGCCTCCGTGACGGAGCGGAGGAGGGTTTGCTTGTGCGAATACGGCAAGAATGCGTACCGAAACCCGTTGAGGGCAATCTCGCGCAGGTGCCGCGCCTCCAGGTTGCAGTGCTGGTACACCTGCCACAGTTCCTCCGTCACCGTTGTGCGGCTAAAGAGGCGGTTGTCGGTGTTTACGGTCACCGGGATATTGGACCGCACGTACGTTTCGATGGGGTGGGCCTCCAGGCTCGGCACCGCCTTTGTGTCCACATTACTGGTGGGACAAATTTCGAGCGGGATGCGGTGGTTGGCGAAGTACTGCATCAGCTCCGGGTCTTTCCGGAGTGAAATGCCGTGCCCGATGCGGTGGGCCCCGCAGTAGAAGAGCGCCTGGCGAATGGAATCGGGGCCCCAGTCCTCCCCGGCGTGGATCGTGAGGTTGAGGAGGTTGTTGCGGGCGCGGTAGAACGCGTGGAGGTGCCCCTTCGGCGGATTGCCCGCCTCGCCCCCCGCCAGGTCGAACGCCACCACCCCCTTGTGCTGGTACTCGATGGCCAACTCGGCCAGGCGCATCGAGGCACTCTCAAAGCGGTCGCGGAGGCCGCAGATGATGAGGGACGTCGTGATGTCGAGGTCCTGCTCGGCCTGGGTCAGCCCGTCGAGCACCGCGTCGTTCACCTCTTCGAGGGACAGTCCCTCCTCGACGTGCAGGATGGGCGAGTAGCGCACCTCCAGGTAGCGTACGTTCTCGGCCGCGTTGTCGGCCGCCAGTTCGTAGGCCGCCCGGCGGAGCGCATCGGGGGTCTGCAGCAGGGGAATGGTGTACTCGAACCAAGCGAGGTAGGCCTCTAGCGTATCGGAGGCCTCCACCGCCCGCAGCTCGGCCTCCAGCCCCTCCACGCTATCGGCCGGAAGCACGTCCCGTTTCCCTTCCTTGTTCGCTAGGTCTAGCATCGTGTCCAGACGCATGGAGCCATCGAGGTGGCAGTGCAACTCGGCCTTGGGCCAAGCCTGAATGTCGTCTCGGGTAAGCGAAACGGCGTCGGTGGACGTCTCCGGGGACATGAGCAGAACAATCAGGGTGCGTGGCACAGAACGAGCGAAGGCCCCCAGGCCGGGCACGGCCGGGGCAACCCGAAAAAGAGTTTCGTGCATAACATGACCGCCCGGGCGGCTGTTTCGGAGCACCCGCGGCCCGAGCCGAGCCCTTCGACAGGACGGGGAGGCTGGAACCCCCAACGCCCCCTTTCGTTTGCGCTGCACTCCGCCAACGGTCCCCGTCCGGGCCGTGTACACGAGCACGGCCCCCTGCTCAGGCTCCGGATGGGGGACGAGGCGGCTCCGACAGTCCACTCCCAAATGCGCTGCTAGACCCATGGGCGGCATCGGCTTTCCTGAACTCATTATCATTTTCCTCGTCTTGCTCCTAGTGTTTGGGGCCAAGCGGATCCCCGAAATTGCGCGGGGCATCGGCAAAGGCATCCGCGAATTCAAGGACGCGACGAACGAGATCTCCCGCGAGATTGAGGCCGAGGGCCAAAACCGGCAGATTAACCAACCGCAGGCACCTCAGCAGGGCGCGCCGCAGCCCCGAGGCGACCAGCAGCAGCGCCCGCAGCAGGATGCGTCGCAGCAATCCGCGTCCGAGTCGGAGCAGACAGAGTCGAAGCAGGCGGAGTCGAAGCCCCAAAACTCCGGGACTCCCTCGTAGCGAACTGGGGGTTCCCGCCTGAGCGGAAAGGGAACCACTCGTTAAGGTTAAGTGCCCATCCACTGCGCTTCATCTCCATCTCTGCAGAATCCCCTCGACGTATGGAGTACCCGACATTTGCGGAGGCCCGTCGCGCCCTCGACGCCGGAGAGACCAGCTGCGAAGCCCTGGTCTCTTCTTTTTTGGCCCGTATCGACGAGCGCGACGATGAGATCAACGCCTTTACGACGGTCGACCGGGACGGCGCTCTCAATCACGCCCGCTACCTCGACAGTCAGCGCGAGCGGGGCAATCCGCGGCCCCTGGCCGGTCTCGTCCTGGCAGTCAAAGACAACATCTGCATCCGCGGCTACCCGGTGACGTGCGGATCCAGGATGCTCGAAGACTTCTCGTCGCTCTATGACGCGACAGTGATCGACCGCCTGCGCGACGCCGGGGCCATCTTCATCGGCAAAACGAATTGCGACGAGTTCGCGATGGGCTCGTCGAACGAAACGTCCTACTTCGGCCCGGTGCGCAACCCGCATGATACCGAGTACGTGCCGGGCGGGTCGTCGGGCGGGTCCGCCGCCGCGGTGGCCGCCGGCATGTGCCACGCCGCTCTCGGGAGCGATACCGGCGGCTCGGTACGGCAACCCGCCGCCTTCTGCGGCACCGTGGGCCTGAAGCCCACTTACGGTCGCGTGAGCCGGTCCGGCCTCGTGGCCTTTGCCTCGTCGCTCGACGCGATCGGGCCGCTCACGCGCAATGTGGAGGACGCGGCCACCCTCCTCAACATCATCGCGGGCCAGGACGAGCGCGACGCCACCAGTGCCCCCGTTGACGTGCCCGATTACACGACGGCCCTCGGCGATGGGGTGGATGGCCTCCGAATTGGCCTCCCGTCGGAATACTTCGCCGACGGGCTCGACGACGACATCCGCCGCATGGTACACGAGCAGGTGGATCAACTCGAAGACAAAGGAGCGACCGTTGAGGAGGTCTCGCTCCCCCACACCGAGTACGGCGTGGCCACCTACTACCTCGTCGCCACGGCCGAGGCATCCAGCAATCTGGCCCGGTACGACGGGATTCGCTACGGCCACCGCGCCGACCTGCAGGAGACGAAGCAGGCCCTCCGCGAACGTCGCGACGAGCTGGAGGACGAACTGGCGACGGCCCGCACGCAGGGCGACGAGGAGCGCGTGGCGGAGCTCGAAGCCCAACTCGACGATGAGCAGAGCACCCTCGACGCCCTCTACACCCGCTCCCGGACCGAGGGCTTCGGCGACGAGGTGAAGCGCCGCATCATGCTGGGCACCTACGCCCTGTCCGCCGGCTACTACGACGATTACTACGAAAAGGCCCAGCGCGTGCGCACTCTCATCCGTCACGACTTCGAACAGGCCTTCGAAGATGTCGACGCCCTCATCACGCCCACCACGCCCACTCCGCCGTTCCGGCTCGGCGAAAAGGTCGACGATCCACTCGAAATGTACCTCAATGACATTTACACCGTCACCGCGAACCTGGCGGGCCTTCCGGGCCTCACGGTTCCCATCGGCACACACCCCGACACGCCGGGCCTGCCGGTAGGCCTTCAGCTTCTCGGCCCCCACTTCGACGAGGCCCTGCTCCTGCGGGTCGGGGAGGCGATTATGGAGTGACAGGTGATTCGTGAAAACGTGACGTGTGACCCGTCCCCCCTCGCTCCCTCACGCATCACTCTTCACGCATCACACTCCGGTTTTGGATGGTTTTTCGTCCATGCCCCCTGGCGGTTTTTTGCGTCGGCCGTTAGCCTGCATACTGGCCCTCTCGGCCGATGCTGTGGCGCCTCCGCTTCACACTCCGAACTCCTCACACCAAATTCCCCGAACGCATGAGTATTCTCGTCGACGACGATACGCGCGTAGTGGTGCAGGGCTTTACGGGCTCGGAGGGCACCTTCCACGCCGAACAGATGCTCGACTACGGCACCAATGTGGTGGCGGGCGTCACGCCCGGCAAGGGCGGGCAGACCCACCTGGACCGGCCCGTCTACAACACGGTCGCCGAGGCGGTGGAGCGTGAGAACGCCAATACCTCCATCATCTTCGTGCCGCCGCCCTTCGCGGCCGACGCCATTCAGGAGGCTGCCGACGCCGGCGTAGAGGTCATCATCTGCATCACGGAGGGCATTCCGCAGGCCGACATGAAGCCGACCTACCACTACGTCAAGAAGCAGGGCGCCCACCTTGTCGGGCCCAACTGCCCCGGGGCCATCACCCCCGGCGCGACGAAAGTCGGCATCATGCCCGCCATGATTTTCGAGCCGGGCTCCATCGGCATCATCTCGCGCTCCGGCACGCTCACGTACGAGGCCGTCGACCAGATCACGCGGGCCGGCTTCGGGCAGAGTACGGCCGTCGGCATCGGCGGCGACCCGGTGATCGGGACACGCTTCGTCGATGCGCTTAGCCTGTTTGAGAACGACCCGGACACCGAGGGCGTCGTCCTCATCGGCGAGATTGGGGGATCCGACGAGCAGGAGGCCGCCCGCTACATCCACGACGCCATGGAGACGCCGGTCTTTGGCTTCATCGCGGGCCGCACCGCACCGCCAGGGCGTCGCATGGGCCACGCCGGCGCCATCGTGTCGGGCGGCTCCGGCACGGCCGAGGCCAAGTTCCAAGCACTCGAAGAGGCCGGCGCGACGGTGATCAAGAATCCGGCCCTCATCGGAGAAACGGTGGGCGACGTGCTGTAGGCCACGTCCCTTGGCGTTTCCTCTATTCGAGAAGCCGTCGTGCCCCCTGGCACGGCGGCTTTTTCTGTGGCGGTGGACTCCTCATATAGACTTGGCTCGTTTTTTACGGATGGGTCCTGCAATTCACGAGTCCCCTCGTCTTACTTGGTCGTTTGAGTTCATCCCGCTCTCCTTTGTCACCTTCCCGATGCACCATGGAGCACCCGCAGACTCGGTTTTTGAATGACCACTTCGAGAAGGCCCTCATTCTCGAAGAGCCCGATCCCAGCCTCGACGACTACCTGCGCGAGCAGGGCATCGAGCCCGATCGGGTGCCCAAGCCCGACTGCTACGACCAGGCGGCGATGGTGGAGCGATTGCGGGAGGGCCAGCACGACCTGATCTACAAGCGCAGCAAATTCGTGGTCGACGAAGCCGTGGTGCAGGCGTCCGACAACCTCGCTGCCGTGATGCTCTGCTGCATCGGGGACGACACCGTCGACAAGCCGGCCTGCGCCGAGGAAGGTGTGCTGGTGTGCAACGACCCGGTGAGCAATGGGCGCTCGGTGGTGGAGATGGTGATGGGTGAGATGATCCTGCTGGCCCGCCGGCTCTACACGGCCAATGAGTCGGGCCGCCAGCACCGGTGGACGAAGGACAGTTCACGCCGGTACGAGCTAATGGACAAGACGCTCTCCATCATTGGACTGGGAAACATTGGCAAGCAGCTCGCCCGACTGGCCGACGCGTTCGGGATGGACGTCTGCTTCTACGACAAGTCGGACGTGGCGAACGAAGTAGGCACCACACTGGGCTGGACCGCCTGCGCCAGCCTGGCGGAGGCGTTTCGCAAAGGCGATTTTGTGACGGTACACGTCTCGGCGGAGGACCCGCAGGGACAGTCCAACGCGGGCCTCATCGGGTACGACCATTTCCGCCAGCTCGGGGCGGAGCGCCCGGACAACAGCCCCCGCGCGTTCATCAATGCCGCCCGCGGCTTCCTGTACGACCCGACCGACCTGAAACGGGCCATCGATGAGGGACACGTGCGGGCGGCGGCCGTGGATGTGTTTCCCGAGGAACCGGGAAGCGCCGACGAGGCGTGGACCAATCCCTACGCCGAGATGGGCAACGTCTTTACCACCCCCCACATCGGCGCCGCGACGCAGGAGGCCCAGCCGCGCATTGCCTCGCGCATGGCCACGTCCACCCGGCTGCTCAACGAACAGGGCACCGTGCGCGACACGGTCTTTGGGCAGGGGCACACGATTGGGGTAAACGCCGAGCCGCCCCACTGGATTCTGGCCGTAGTGCACAGCGACGTGCGGGGGACAAAGAAGGCCATCGACGACGGCATCTACGAGGCCGGGGCCAGCAACCTTCAGTCGAACCACCGCGACTTTCCCGCCCTCGGCATCGCCTACGACGTGAACGCCATCGACCAACCCCTGAGTGACGTGCAACTGCACAACATCATCGAGGAGGCCACCTCGCTTTCCGACGACCCACGGGCCATTCGGACCCTCCGCCAGTTCAAGGTGAACGACTCGGTCTGAGGCCTCCGGCGTACTGCCTGTTCAGTCACTGCACGACAGTGCCGAAAGGCGACTGTCCCTCCGGAAAAGCGTGATGCGTGAATCAGCCCCCCGTCGAAGTTGCTCTCACGCATCACGCTTCACTCCTCACAGATCACGCCACGGCCGGCTCAGCTTCCAGTGTCGAGGCGATGTGGTCCATGATCTGCTCGGCGTGGAAGCGGCCGTTTTCGATGAACCAACGGCTCGTGTCGCATCCCCCACAGATGGTGCCGGCAAGGTACAGACCGTCGCGGTTCGTTTCGAAGGTCTCACCCTCCTCGTCGTGCACCGGCGTGCGGGCCTCGTCGTCGCGAATCGCAATGCCGAGCTGCTCCAGGAAGTCGTAATTGGGCCGGTAGCCCGTCATGGCGAGCACGAAATCGTTGTCGATGGATGTCGGGCCGTCGGGCGTGTCAAGATGGAGGGCATCCGGCTCAATGGCCGAGACGGTAGTGTTGAAGTAGGCGTCGATGGAGCCTTCCGCGATTCGGTTTTCGAGGTCCGGGCGGAGCCAGTACTTCACGCTGTCGTCGATCCCGGGCTCCCGTACGACCATCGTGACATTTGCCTCGTGGCGGTAGCATTTGAGAGCGGCCTTGGCCGCCGAGTTGGCGCCGCCCACAACGGCCACGTCTGTCAGCGCGTAGGGATAGGGCTCCTTGAAGTAGTGCCGCACCTTGCCCAGGTCCTCCCCCGGCACGTCCATGCGGTTGGGGACGTCGTAGAAGCCGGTGGCCACCACGACCTTGCGCGTCTGGTAGGTCCCTGCGTCCGTGACCACCGTGTAGGCGTCGTCCCCGCCGCGCAGGTCCGTCACCGGCTCGTACAGGCGCAGGGCGAGGTTCTCCGCCGTGGCGACCCCGCGGTAGTAATCGAGTGCTTCCTCGCGGCGCGGCTTGTAGTCGCGCGTGGGGAATGGATGGCCGCCGATCTCCAACAGCTCGGGGGTGGAGAAAAACTCCATCTGCGTGGGGTACCCGATGAAGGAGTTACAGAGGGCCCCCTTTTCGATGATTAGCGAATCGAGCCCGCGGTTCTGCGCTTCCACGCCGCAGGCAAGGCCCACGGGCCCGGCTCCAATCACAATGACGTCGTGCATGGGCACTGGATATTGGGATACGACAATGCGCGACGTATCCGAACCTGTGGAGGCGGGGGGCAGTTTCGGCGACCGCCCGTCGAGAAGGAGAAATGGGGTAAAATCGTTGCAACCCGGTTCGGGACGGGACGGCGGTGGGGGAACGCACGAAGTGATTTCTCCGCCTCCGCACCGCCCCTACTCTCCCCCCGGCGTGGCGTGGCGGGAAATAGGAAGCGTCATGCAGCGCGGGCCGCCCCGACCACGCGACAGTTCCGTTCCGCCCAGCTGGATGGCCACCTTCTCCTGGCCGGGAGTGAAGTGTCCGGATTCGAAGTAGGACAGGAAGCTCTCAGCAGACACGATGCGATAGCCGTGCTCACGGAGCAGGTCGAAGGTGCGACTGTTGCGCTCGTAGCCCAGGATGGCACCGGGGGCGGCCGCAAACACATTGGCCCCGTCGGTCCATTGTTCACGCTCCTGATGCAGACGCTCCGCGCCCCCACAGGGAATAAAGGTGAGGTCGCGATCGAGCAGCTCGCCGAGCACGTCGCGCAGGTTGCGCCGCATGTCCGTCACGAAGCGCCCCGACTCGGCGGCGGTAAAGTGCACCGCGTAGCCGAAGCCGTGCGTCTCTAGGAGCGGCGGGAAGACGATAATTTCGTCCGGGGAGGCGAACGTAAAGACCGTGTCGAGATGCATGGTGGCCCGCCGCTTGGGCAGGTCCACGGCCAGGACGTGCTCCACCGGCGTGCGCTCGAACAGCTCGTGCGCGATGGCCATGATGGCCCCGAGCGACGTGCGCTCTGAATGGCCGATAAGCACCGTGTCGGGGCTTGCCACGAGCAGGTCGCCGCCCTCGAACGTCACTCCCGGCGGCAACTCAATGATCTTGTCGCTGTGCGGCGCAAACCGGGGGTGGTAGTTGAGAATGATGTTGATGATGATGCTCTCTCGGGTCCGGGCCACCGTGGCGGCGTGGCTCAGAATGATGTGGTCGTGCACCACGGCGGCGAGGTCCCGCGTGAACATGAGATTGGGCACCGGCTGGGCGCGGATGGGGAGTTCCGACTGGCCGGTGAGCGCAAACTCCTGTAAATCCTTCGGGGAGAAGCGCTTAAGCTCATCCTCCACGGTGCCCAGGTTTTGCTCGGGAAGACTCTCACAGAGCTTCTCCACGAAGGCGTACCGCGCAGCGTCCTCGGCCTCAAAGGCCTCAACCAGGAGGTCCTTGATCTGAAGCACCGTGTCGGGCCGGCCCACGATTTTCTCAAACACCGAGCACATGAGCAGGTGCTCCTGGCGCGCGTGGCCTACGAACAAAATGTCGTCGAATAGGAGGTCTTCCCGATTCTCGGGCGACACGAGTTCCATTTCCGGCCCCGGGGTATGCACGATCACCTGCTCAAGCAGATGCGCCTCGGCGGGGATGCTATAGACGTCCGAGGATTGCTCGACAGGCGGACTGGGGGGGGCTTCGACGGGGGCCACGGTGGGAGCACGCTGGGGTCGTGAGCAGAGTCGGCGCACCCCTCATGATCGGAAATGGGTCGGAGAAAAGCCACCGCGGACGGGGACGGGAGGCGCCGCCCTCCGTTGACAACGGATCTCCAGATGCCCCATCCGCTCCTCACTCGCCGCCGGCCAGCCTCCGCTTCAGGACCGCAACTCCTCCAACACGCGAATCACGAGAAGCACGACGAGCACGACGGCCCCCACCTTGAGGACGAGCCGGAGCAAGGGCCGGACGATATCGATGAGCAGTCCCAGGAGGCTGAGCCCGAGCAGGGCAATAATGCCGATAATGAGCCACCGAAGAACCGTGCGGATGTCGAGGTCCATGAGACGAGGCAACCAGTCAGAGGCATCGAAAAGGGCTCCCCCCGTACAAACGACCGCTGTCCCCCTCGGTGTTACAGGCAGGCGGAATGCAACCGTGAGGCCCAGTGTCGGCGTGCGCTTCACGAGCCTTGCGCACGACCAATCACCGGCCTCTATGCCCGTCGCCGCGCGGTGATCCTGTCCCTACCGCGACGGCTCCACGGACGGTTGGCCGAGCACCGGGCGCTCGTACCGTACCCGCTGCAGCACGAGGCCCTCCGCCGCCATCGAAGGGCCCGCCACGCGCCGGTCTTGCGCCTCAATGACCGCCGGTAGGGCATCCGCCTTTCGCTTCTCGTGCCCGATCTCTACGAGGGTGCCCACAAGGGCGCGCACCATACCGTGCAGAAACCGGGTCCCGACCACCTCGAACCGCCAGAAACCGCGCCGTTCCTCCTTCACCCAGCGTGCGTGGTGGAGAGTGCACACGCGGTTGTCGGTGTCGGACTGGGCGAGGCAGAAGGAACTGAAGTTGTGTCGTCCGAGGAGGTCGGGCGTGGCGGCCCGGACGCGGTTGAAGTCGGGCGGCGGGCGAACCCGGGTACGCGTTCGTCGTCCCAGCGCGCACGGCTGGGTGTGGAGACGGTAGTGGTAGCGGCGCAGGCGGGCGTCGTAGCGGGCGTGGAACTCGTTCGGGGCCTCTTCCACCCGGCGCACTGCGACGGCCGCGGGCGTGAGGCCGTTCAGGGACCCTCGTAGCCGATACGGATCGCGCGCTTCGGGAAGATCGACGTGCGCCACCTGCCGGCGCGCGTGCACCCCGGCGTCCGTGCGGCCGCTCCCGGTTACCCGGCACGCCGCGGACACGATCGTCTCCACGGCCTCCTCCAGCGCCCCCTGCACTGTGGGCACGTCCGGTTGGATCTGCCACCCGTGGAAGTCGGTTCCGTCGTACTCAATGAGCAATCGATACCGGGGCATTCGTCCGCGTAGGGGAGTGGCGGGGAGAGCAGCGACCGGGAGAGCCCAGTCGTAGTAGAGAAAAGCGGCCCGGTCGTTCTCGACCGGTGGGGACGTCTTCCGAAATGCACACCCTGTTTTTCCGTTCTATCCTTCAACAGTCGAATTCTCCCCGTTCCCATGCGCATCTACCTCACCGGCTTCATGGCGAGTGGCAAGTCGACCGTCGGCCCCCGGGCCGCAGCGCGGCTCGGCCTCTCGTTCCTCGACCTTGACCGCCTCGTCGCCGTCCACGCCGGGCGCTCCATCCCGACGATCTTTGCCGAGGACGGGGAGGCGCGATTCCGCGACCTCGAAACGGAGATGCTCCGCCGGACGGCCGAGACCGAGGACCTCGTCGTGGCCCTGGGCGGCGGCGCCCTCGTGGACGACGACAACCGCGCGTTCGCTTCGCAGCACGGGCGCGTGGTCTACCTGGCGGTGCCGGTGGCGACCATCCTGGACCGGGTGGCCGACGACGACACCGAACGCCCCCTCCTCCAAGACGCGACCGGCACGCCCCTGTCCCGCGACGCGCAGCGGACACGCATCGAGCAGATGCTGGACGAGCGCCGCCCCTATTACGAGGAGGCCGACGCGACCGTCGACGCGGACCGGCCCGTAGAGGCAGTGGTGACGGATGTCGTGGCGGCCGCCTCGCCCCCAACGGCCCCGGACCCGACCGAGGCGTAGTCCCTGCCGCCCGGAAACCTCGCCCGATCCCTCTGTTTCAATGTGTCCGGCAATCGGACATGCCTCGGACCCGCCCTCGCCGCCTGCTCTATGAGTACTGATGCCTCCGAGCCCGCCCTGTCTGACGTGGCGGCCGGGGAGCCCATTCGATCGCTCGACCCGTCCATCCGGTCCGTCTGGATGATCAAGATGGCCGGCCTGTCGGTGCTCCTTTTCCTTCCGGCGCTGTTCTACGACCTGACCCACCTGTTCTCGCCCGACTCCTGGCTTCCCTTCGGCGTGCTGTCGGGGACGGTGCTTGTGGGCGCCACGCTGTATTGCCTCGCGTGGCCGCGGCTCCGATACCGCGCCTGGGGATTTGCACTACGGCCCGAGGAGATCTACATGGAGCACGGCGTGCTTCAGCACGTCCGCACCGTCGTGCCCCTGCGCCGCATCCAGCACGTGGACGTGTCACAGGACCTGATCGAGCGCGAGTTTGCCCTCGGGCGCCTCATCGTCCACACGGCCGGGTCGCGCAGCAGCGACGTCGTGATTCCCGGACTGCCCCTGCCCGAGGCCGAGGAGATTCGGGACAAGATCAAGCGCTTTATCCTTGAAGACCCGCTCATCGAAGAGCCGGTGTGATGCCGTCGTCGTCTTCCCACGCGGAGCCCGACCCCTCCTCTGTGCCGTCCGATGCCGCCTCGCGGGATGCCTCGTCCGCGGACGAGGCCGCGAATGGAAGCGCCCCGGACGCGGATGCCGCCCCGGCCCCTTCCACCACGCTCGGCGCCATCCACGAGCCGCAGCGCCTGCACCCGCTGACGCTGCTACTGCGCGTGGGGGCCAGCCTGCCCGCACTGGTGCTGATCCTGTTTCCGCTGCTTCGCAACCCGGACTCGACGGAAAACGTCACGTCCCTCGTGCTGGCGGTGATGTACGGCGTATTTGCGCTGCCGGCCATCCTGCTCCAGTACTGGCGGTTCAGCTACCGCATCACGCCGAAGCAGATCGTGATTCAAAGCGGCGTGCTGACCCGCAAAAACCGGAGCATCCCCATCGAACGCATCCAGAACATCCAGATCGAGCGCAACCTCGTAGCGCGTGTGCTGGGGCTGGCGAAGGTCAAGATCGAGACGGCGGGCAGTTCCAGCACCGAGGGCAGCCTCGAATACGTGAGCGTCGCCGAGGCGCGCAAGATTCGACAGGTCGTCCGCTCCTTTCAACGCGGTGCCACAGATGCGGACGCCGCCCCCGAGGCGGAGGCGGAGGAAGCGGCGGTGGAGACGCTGTTCGACATGCCGCTGCGGCGCGTGTTGCTGTCTGGGGCCTTTCGCTTCTCGCTGCTCTACCTCGCCGTCATCTTTTCGGTGCTGGAGTTCTTCAACCCGGAAACGCTGATGCAACGGTTCATGCAGGCGGGGCGCCTGGAATGGCTCTCGGGCCTCGTCCTGCGCCACCCAGCGCTCGCAATTCTCGCGACGGTCCTCGTGGCGGTGGTCTTGGGGTGGATCAGCGGCATTGCGGTGCACCTGGCACGCTACTACAACTTTCGGCTGTGGCTCGATGGCGACAAGCTGCGCAAGCGCCACGGCCTCTTTACGGTCACGGAGGGCACAATCCCGCTCGATAAGGTGCAGACCCTCATCCTCCGTACGAACCCGTTCATGCGCGCCTTCGGGTGGTACGAACTGAAGGTACAAACCATCGGGATCGATGTGGAGGAGCAGGGACACCGCGTGATTGCGCCGTTCGCGAGTGCCGAGCGCATCCTGGAGCTTGCGCGCCGCGTACGGACGTTCGACCTGCCCGACGCCTTCGCCCACGTCTCGCGCCTTACGATCCGCCGTCGGTTTTTCCGGTACACAATCGTCCTCACGGCCCTGCTACTGCCTACCGTGTACTTCTGGCCGGCGGACTGGCTGCACCCGGGCGGCGTGGCGCTGCCCTGGTGGGGCTTCGGCCTCGTACCTTTCATCCTGGGGTGGGCCGTCCTCCAGTACCGAAACCACACGTACGCGGCGGGAGACGACGGCTTCTACATCCGGCGCGGCGTGCTGTCGCACTACCTGTGGATCGTGCCGGTCGACAAATTTCACGTCTTCCACGTCACCGCATCGATCTTCCAGCAGCGGCTCGGCCTCAAGACGCTCTTCGTGGACACGGCCGGGGCCGCTGGGTTTGCGTACCCCGAGGTCATCGATGTGCCCGGCGACGAGGCGGACACGCAGTTCACCTCCCTGTACCGGCGCTTTCAGCAACTGTACCGGGCCCGCGTGGAGACGTCCACCGGCGCGCCCGACACGCGGCTCCCCCCCGAGGAGCGCCCCCGCCTCCCGACCGACACGCCCACCGACTGATCCCCGGCGCCCATCTGCCCTTTTCGAAAAGCCGACGCCTCGTTTGGGGATTTCCGGCCGCAGTTCGTTGACTAAGGCGGCGTGTGTCCGCCCTTTCCTCCGCGCTTCCCCACCAATCGTCCCATAGTCGTGGATTCTCAACGCGTCAGCGGTGTCCTTCTCCATATCAGTTCCCTGCCCAGTGCCTACGGCATTGGGGACCTGGGGGCGGCGGCCTTCCGGTTTGCCGACTTTTTGACCCGAAACAACCAGCGCCTCTGGCAGATGCTGCCGGTAGGCCCCGTAGGACCGGGCGCCTCCCCCTACTCCAGCCCCTCCACCTTCGCCGGCAATCCGCTACTGATTGCCCCGGCCCCCCTCGTGGAAAGTGGGCTGTTGGAGGAGGAAGAACTGGCCCCCCTCACCGATCTGCCCGACGACCACGTCGACTATGAGCGGCTTGTGCCCCGCAAGCGAACGGTGCTGCGCACGGCGTTCCGGCGATTTCAGGAGGACGCGTCGACCATCGACGCCACGCGGTTCAAGAAATTTCGGGAGACGCAGTCCGCGTGGCTCGACGAGTATGCGCTGTACGCGGCCCTGAAGGAGGCCCACGACGGGGCCCCGTGGACCGACTGGACGCCGGCCCTTGCCCACTGCGAGCCGGACGCCCTGCAACGGGCCCGTGAAGAGCACGCCGAGTCGATCCGGAAGCACATCTTCTGGCAGTACCTCTTCCACCGGCAGTGGACGGCCCTGCAGGCCTACTGCCGCGCCCGCGACATCCGCCTCTTCGGCGACCTGCCCATCTACGTGGCCCACGACAGTGCCGACGTATGGGCCCACCAGGAGCTCTTCCACCTCGACGACACCGGCGAGCCGAGTGTGGTGGCCGGCGTGCCGCCCGACTACTTTAGCCCCGAGGGGCAGCGGTGGGGCAACCCGATCTACCGGTGGGACCGCATGAAAGAACACGGCTACGCGTGGTGGACCGAGCGGCTGCGCCGGGCGTTCGAGCAGTTCGACCTCGTCCGCCTCGATCACTTTCGGGGCTTCGACGAGTACTGGCAGATTCCGGCCGACCAGTCCACCGCCATCAAGGGGGAATGGCGGGACGGACCGGGGGCCCACTTCCTCCGCGCAATGGAAGACGAGTTCGGCACGCTTCCCGTTGTGGCGGAGGACCTCGGCATTATCACCGACTCGGTCAAGGACCTGCGGGACCAGTTTGCCCTTCCAGGCATGGCCGTCCTGCAATTTGCCTTCGGCGGCAGCCCCGAGAACAACTTCCTGCCGCACAACTACCGCCGCAACCTGGTCGTCTACACCGGAACCCACGACAACAACACCACCGTGGGCTGGTGGCGCAACGACCTCTCCGACGAAGGACGGGCGTTCGCCCGCTCCTACCTCAACCTTCCCGAACCGGTTGCGGACGAGGAAGTGCACCGGCATGCCATCCGGGCCATCATGGCGTCCGTCGCCGACCGGGTCGTGATCCCCCTTCAGGACATCATGGGGCTGGGTAGCGAAGGCCGCATGAACACGCCCGGGACGCTTGAGGAGAACTGGACGTGGCGCTTCACCCCTGATCAGATTGCGGAGGAGGACGCGGAGGTCCTGAAGGAGTTTACGCACCTGTATGGCCGAGCCTCAAGCTACGACTAACCTTCCCGACCGCCGACGCACGCCCCCTGTGGGGACGCCCAACAGCGGCGGGCCCAACACTCTCGCACCACCATGACCGATACGTTTCCCCTCCACGGCGCCCATCCCCACGACGACGCCGTCACGTTCCGGGTCTGGGCCCCGGCGGCGGACACCGTTACCCTAGACCTTGAGGACGGACCGTCCCTCCCCCTGTCGGAGGCCGAGGACGGTCTGTTTGAGCACACCACCGACGCGGCGGGCTCCGGCACACGCTACCAGTTTCGGCTGGACGAGGACGGTCCCTTCCCCGACCCGGCCTCGCGCTTCCAGCCCGAGGGCGTACACGGCCCGTCCGAAGTCATCGACCCCGACGCGTACGAGTGGAGCGACGCGGACTGGAGCGGCGTGGCCCGCGAGGACCTCGTCATCTACGAGCTGCACGTGGGCGCCTTCACCGACGCGGGGAGCTACGAGGCGGTGCGGGAGCAGCTTGCGTACCTGAACGACCTGGGCGTGACGGCGATCGAGCTGATGCCGGTGCATGACTTTCCGGGCGATCGCAACTGGGGCTACGACCCGGCGGCCTGGTTTGCCCCCGCCCGCGCCTACGGGCGGCCCGAGGATCTGCGCCGCCTCGTGGACGCGGCACATCAGACCGGACTGGCCGTGATCCTGGACGTCATCTACAACCACCTGGGGCCGGACGGCGCCTACGCCAACGCCTTCGGCCCCTTCCTCACCGACAAGTACGAAACGCCCTGGGGCCCGGCCATCAACCTCGACGACGAGGGGGCGGCGGGCGTCCGGCGCTTCTTCGTCGACAACGCGCTGCACTGGCTGCGCGAGTACCACGTCGACGGCCTCCGGCTCGACGCCACCCACGCCCTGCACGACGAAAGCGAAACGCACTTCCTGGCCGAGCTGTCGGCGGCGGTGGACGAACACGTCGATGGCTCGGCGCGCCACCTCATCGCCGAGGACCACCGCAACCTGAACCGCCTCGTGCAGCCGCGCGACGAGGGGGGGTACGGGCTCGCCGCCGTCTGGAGCGACGACCTGCACCACCAGCTGCGCGTCCTCACGGCGGGCGACGCGGAAGGCTATTACCGCGACTATCAGGGCACCACGGCCGCCGACATCGCCACGACGATCCGCGACGGCTGGTTCTTCCGCGGGGAGCACTCCGAACACCTCGATGAGACGCGGGGCACCGATCCCGATCCAGTCGGCCCCACGCAGTGCGTCGTGTTCATTCAGAACCACGACCAGGTGGGCAACCGGCCCACCGGCAACCGCCTCACCGACGACGTGTCGCCCGCGACGTACCGGGCGCTCTCGGTGCTGATCTGCGTGGTGCCGGAGGTGCCGCTGCTGTTTATGGGTCAGGAGTGGGCGGCCTCCACCCCATTCCAGTTCTTCACCGATCACAACGAGGAGCTCGGCCCCAGTGTGACCGAGGGACGGAAGGAGGAGTTCGAGGACTTCTCCGGTTTCGAGGGCGCGGTGCCCGACCCGCAGGCCCCGGGCACCTTCGAACGCAGCGTGCTGGACTGGGACGAGCCCCGCCGCCCCCCGCACGACGGCGTGTTGGCCCTCTACCACGATCTCCTGGCCCTCCGCCCGCGGCTCGGCGACGAGGTGCGCGTAGAGGCCCCGAGCGACACGACGCTTCTGTTGGAGCGCCCGCCGGTCCACATTGCCGTGAACCTGAAGGAGACCGCCGATCTGGACCTGCCGCCGGACGCCCCGGTGCTGCTGCACACGGAGCAGGGCGGCTACACCCCGGCTCCGCGTCCGCCCGCGTTTACGGAAGACGCAGTTTCTTTTTCGCGGCCCGGAGCGGCGGTTTTGCGGAGAGAATGATTACGGCCCCCACTCGTACCAGAATTGCTGAAGTCTCTCCCTTTCCCGACTGAGGCCATGAACACCGACATCACCGAATTATCCGGTAACGTCTTCAGGGATCTTGGCTTCGACGGTGGCGAAGCCGAATCGCTTCGCGTGCGGGCTCGTCTGATGGCCCCTCTGGAACGTTCCATCCAGGAGCGCGGCATCACGCAGACGGAGGCAGCCGAGGAGTTGGGCGCGGCGCAGGCCCGCATCAGCGAACTGATGAACGGTAAGATTCAAGCCTTTAGCATCGACGCGCTGATTAACATGTTGGACCGGGCCGGGCTGGAAGTTGACGTGGACGTGCGGCCGAAGAGTACCTGAGCTGCAGGAGAAGTTGCACACCGAGCAGAGCATATATCCCTCGATCATTCCGAGTTGATCTCCAGAGTCTGCTTCTCCTCCATCCCTCCACACGTCCACACCTCCATCCGTCCCCCCGTAGCCAGCCATGACCGCCACCTACCGCCTCCAACTCACCCCCGACTTCGGCTTTGCCGAGGTGGAGGCCCTCCTCCCCTACCTGAAGGCGCTCGGCGTGAGCCACCTCTACCTCTCCCCCATCACCGAGGCGCGCCCCGGCAGCACGCACGGCTACGACGTGATCGACCACAACCAGGTGCGGGAGGCATTCGGGGGCCGCGAAGACTTCGAGTCGCTGCGCGAGGCGGCGGTGGACGCGGGGCTCGGACTCGTGCTCGACTTCGTGCCCAACCACGCGGGCGTCGGCCCCGCCAACGAGGAGTGGCAGGACGTCCTCGCCTACGGCCGCCACTCGGCCTACGCGCACCACTTCGACATCGACTGGGCGCCCCTCAAACCGGAGCTCCAGGGCAAAATCCTGCTCCCCTTCCTCGGCGACACCTACGGCACGGTGCTCGACGACGGCACCATCGGGCTGTCGTACGACGAGGGGTATTTCTACGCCACCTACTACGAACACCGCTTCGCCCTCAGCCCGCGCACCTATCCCCCGATCCTCGACGCCCTGTTGCCCCAGTTCGAGCGCACCGACGCGTACTTCGACCTCCAGGACGTGCGCAACGCACTGGCGGAGCTCGACCCGGACGCCCGCGAGCGGGCCGAGGCCCTGTGCCGCCGACTCGATGCGGTGGAGGTGTCCTTCGACGCGGACACACTAGACGAGGCGCTCGACCGGGACGCTCTCCACGCGCTGCTGGAGGATCAACACTGGCGTCTGGCGTACTGGAAGACGGCGGGGCGCGAGATTAACTACCGCCGCTTCTTCACGATCAACGACCTCGTGGGCCTCCGGATGGAGGACGAGGAGGTGTTCTACAGTACCCACCGTCTGCTGGGCGACCTGCTGGCGGAGGAGGGGATCGACGGCGTGCGCATCGACCACATCGACGGCCTCTTCGACCCGCACGAGTATCTCGACCGTCTCCACGACCTGGGCGCCGATCGGATCTGGGTGGAGAAAATCCTCGCGCCCCGCGAGACGCTGCCGGAGGGGTGGCCCGTCGACGGCACGACCGGCTACGACTTCCTGAACGACGCAATGGGGGCGCTGCTGCACGACGGCAACGAGGAGGCCCTCCGCCGCACCTACCGCCGCGCCGTCCCCGACGCCCAGAGCTACGAGACGACCGTCTACCGCAGCAAGCTGCTCGTGATCGAGCAGACCCTCTCCAGCGAGCTGGCGCGGCTGGCGTACGAGCTCGACCGCCTCTCAGAGGCGGACTACCACACGCGCGACGTGACGCTCGCCGCCCTGCGGGAGGCGCTCCGCGAGGTGGTGGCCGCCATTGACCGCTACCGCACCTTCCTCCCCCACGACCCCGAAACGGCGCGCGAGGTCATTGAGGAAGCGATTCACCGGGCCCTCCAGCGCAATCCCGCCACCGAGCCCACCGTCTACCAGTTCGTCGAGCGGGCCATCCTGGGCGAGCTGCGCGAGGACCTGCACGACGCGCAGCGCGACTGGACGGGACGGCTCCAGCAGTACACTGGGCCTGTGGCGGCGAAGGGGGTCGAGGACACGGCGCTGTACCGCTACGTCCCCCTCACCGCCCTCAACGAGGTGGGCGGCGAGCCCGATTCGTTCGGGGTCCACGACCACGCCTTCCACGCCCGAAATCGATTCCGGGCGCGGGAGTACCCGGAGGCGCTCCTCACCACCGCCACGCACGACCACAAGCGCGGTGCGGACACCCGGATGCGCCTGCTCGCCCTCGCCGAAGTGCCGGATCGGTGGGCCGAGGTCGTGGAGACCCTCTCGGAGCTCGGAGACCAGTACCGCGGCCCGCACGGCCCCTCAGACAAGGACACCTACCTCTTCTACCAGACCCTGGCGGCGCTCTGGTGCGACGCCCACGGTACGCCCCGCGACGCCGACGCCCACGAAGACCTGGCCGACCGCCTCGCGGCCTACATGGAAAAAGCCGCCCGCGAGGCCAAGCAGCAGACGAGTTGGATCAGCCCGACCACCGACTACGAGGACGCCCTGGAAGCCTTCGTCCGCGGTGTCACGACCGACTCGGAGACGCCTGAAATCATCGACGAGTTCGCTGTTCAGCTCGCCGAGGCAGGCTTTGCCAACCGGCTGAGCCAGCTGGCGATGAAGGGCACGGCCCCCGGCGTGCCGGACGTCTACCGCGGCACCGAGGGGGCCGACCTCTCGCTCGTGGACCCCGACAACCGCCGCCCCGTCGACTGGGACGCCCGCCGGACGGCCCTCGACGACCTTACCCCCCTGCTCGACGCCCCGAACCCCGAGGCGGTACGATCCCTCTTCGACAGCCCCGACCCGCGCGCCTACCTTTATCTCACCGCGCGGCTGCTGCGGTGGCGCCGCAACAACCCGACACTCGCCGCGGCGGAGGGCTACGTGGACCTTGCACCGGAGGGCGAGGGTGCGGACGACTGGCTCGCGTTTGGGCGCTTTACGGGTGCCGAGGACGATCCGGACGCGGCCCTTCTCACGGTCGTGGCCCGCCATCCTCTCACGCGCGATCCCGACGCCCCAGCGACGCTTCCGCTGCCCGACGCGCTCGCGGGGCGAACGTGGACGGACGTGTTGACAGGAACCTTCGTCGAGGCCGATGCGGCCCTTGACGTGCAGGCGCTGCCGATGGAGCAGGGGACCGTTCTGGCGGTTGAATAGGCCGATTGCTCGCAACGCGTCGCAGCAGAAGGCCGCGACAGTGCCCTCTCTGTTTCTCCTGCCCTTGCTTCCCCGCGCAAGTCTTATTTCCCGGCGATGCTTCACCTTCTGCCGAATCTCCTCCCAGAAACCCCCAACCTCTCCTCCTGTTGTACTTTTGTACAAGTAAACAACAGCACAGAACACCATGGAGAAGACGTTTGTCGACACAGGAATCGTGGTCGCCGTTGTGCTTGGGGAGGCAACGCGGGACCCCATTCTGGAAGAAACGCGCAACACCAGCGTCATCTCCGCGTCCTCGCTGCCGTACGAGGTGGGAAATGCCCTTACTCGAAATGTACTCCGCGAGGACATTACGGCCTCAACGGCCCGTGAAGCCTATCAGCTCTACGAGAAAATGCCAATCCAGTTGGTAGACGTGAATATCGGCGCCGGTCTCGATTATGCCCTGTCGATGAGCGATTATGCGTATGATGGGTACATGCTGGAGGCTGCACTCCGGCATCATCAAGCTCGGTTTCTTTCTCTAGATCGAGATTTACAGGAAGCGGCTCGCGAGTACGGACTCACTGTGATCGATATCTAAAACTCCCATGCGTGTCTTCACCTACTCAGAAGCCCGCCAAAAGCTCAAAGATGTTCTCGACCTTGCCCGCAAGGAAGGGGAGGTCCGTATTCAGCGCCGGAACGGAGAAACGTTCTCGCTGACTGCCATGTCGGAGCAGGATGAGAACAAGTCTCCCCTCGACGTGGGCTGCGTCGAGACCTCGATCACCCGAGATCAGATCGTGCGCGCGGTCCGCGAAGGACACGAGCGGGTGTAGCAAACGACACGACGGTTCCTCAGCAGTCTCCGTTGTTCCTCTCTTTAATTTCCTACTGCGTCTGTGAACGCCTACGCCGCCGTCATCCTCGGCGCCCTGCTGGCCGAGTACACGCTGAACCTCGTCTCGGATCTCCTCAATCTCCGCCATCTCCAGCCCGAGTTGCCGGCGGAATTCCGCGATACGTTCGACGAGGCGGAATACGAGCGTGCGCAGGCCTACACCCGCACAACGACCCGCTTCGGTCTGCTTTCGTCGACCTTCGGCCTCGCAGTGTTGCTGGCGTTCTGGTTCGCGGGCGGCTTCGAATGGCTCGACACTGTGGTGCGCGGCTGGGGCTTCGGGCCGATCGTGACGGGGCTATGCTATATTGGGCTGCTCGTGCTCGGGCGCGGGGCGCTGTCGCTGCCGTTCTCGGCCTACTCCACGTTCGTAATTGAGGAGCGCTTCGGCTTCAACGAGACGACGCCCAAAACCTTCGTGGTCGACCTTTTGAAGAGCCTCGCCCTCGGCGTGGCCATCGGCGGCCCCCTGCTGGCCGCCATCCTCTGGTTCTTCCAGTCGACCGGGCCGTACGGGTGGGTGTACGCCTGGGTCGCGGTGACGGCGGTCATGCTGCTGCTCCAGTTCTTCGCCCCCCGCTACCTGATGCCCATCTTCAACGACTTCGAGCCGCTGGAAGACGGCGACCTCCGCGACAAGATTTTTTCGTATGCGGACGAGGTCGACTTTCCGGTGGACGATGTCTACGTGATGGACGGGTCGCGCCGATCGAACAAGGCCAATGCCTTCTTTACCGGCTTCGGGACGAACCGGCGCATCGTCCTCTTCGATACGCTCGTGGAGCAGCTCTCAGATGACGAGTTGCTGTCGGTGGTGGCGCACGAGATGGGCCACTACAAGCTGCACCACATCCCGCAGCGCATCGCCATCAGTGTCATCCAGACGGGCGTGCTGTTTCTGCTCCTGTCGGTCTTCCTGCAGGTGGAGGGCCTGTTTCAGGCGTTCTACGTGGACCAGCCGGCAGTCTACACGGGGCTTCTCTTCTTCGGCCTGCTCTACTCGCCGGTCGACTTGCTGCTATCGATTCCGCTGAACGCCTGGTCGCGCCACCACGAGTTCCAGGCCGACCACTTCGCCCTGCGAACAACGGGACAAGGCGAAACGCTCATCAGCGGCCTCAAGCGCCTCGCCGAAACGAACCTCTCCAACCTGACGCCCCACCCGCTCACGGTGACCCTCGACTACTCCCACCCGCCCCTCCTCCGGCGCATCGACGTCCTCCGCTCGGCAAAAGCGGCCGAGGCGGCGTAGCCCCTTCCCCACAATGCCCAACCCCATAACACTCAACATGTAACGCTCACCCCTCAATCGCTTCCTCCTCCACGAGCGGCAGTCGAATCCAGAACGTTGTCCCCTCCCCCTCGGTCGTCTCGTAGCCGATTTCGCCTCCGAGCTCGTCGATGCTCTTCTGGGCAATGGCAAGGCCAAGCCCGGTGCCGCTCGTCTTCGTCGAGAAGTTGGGCTCGAACACCTTGTCCTGCACGTCGGTCGGGATGCCAGTGCCATTGTCAAGAACCGCGCTGTAGACCCGAGGCCCCTCCTCAGCCTGCTCCCGCCGAGCGATGACTCGCACGCGCCCCTCGCGGTCATCGGGGAGGGCCTGCAGAGCATTCTTGAGGAGGTTGATGTAGACGCGGCGCAGTTCCTCCCGGTCGGCCTCTACGACTAGGGGATCATCGGGTAACTCAAGGGTCAACGCGTCGTGGTTGGCGGCTTCCTCTTCCATGAGCGAGGCTGCCTCCTGGATGATGTCGGTCAGGTCGACCGGCTCAGGGACGCGGGTGGGCAGCCGCGCGAACGTCGAGAACTCGTCGGCGATGCGCACGAGGGACTCCACCTGTTCGATGAGCGTACTTGTAATGCGGTCGAAGACTTCGGCGAACTGCGACGACTCGCTCGCGCCATTGGCCCGCTCAAAGGCCCGTCGCAGATGCTGGATGGACAGCTTCATGGGCGTGAGCGGGTTTTTGATTTCGTGGGCCACCTGCCGGGCCATCTCGCGCCAGGCCAGCTCCCGCTCCTGCCGGGCCAGCTTGCGGCGGCTCTCGGCGAGCTGGTCACGCATCTCATTAAACGTCTGCACGAGGTCGCCAATCTCGTCCCGCGTGTCGACGGAGAGGGACCGCGTAAATCGTCCCTCGCCCACGGCCTCCAGGCCTTCGCGGAGCTGGGCGATGGGCTGGGCGAGGGCGTTGGCCAGCACCACCCCCGTGAGCATGACGACCACGACCAGCAGCAGCAATGCCCCGAAGAGGTAGGCCAGGGTGCGGGACTTTTCCTCCTGCAACTGCTCCTGCTGCGCGAGCGTGGGCACGCCAATGACCAGCTGCGGCCGCCCTTCGCCGTCGACCAGGGCCTGATAGCCCACCCGGTACCGGAACTGCCCGATGGCCGCCTCGGCGGTCACGAACCGGTAGGCCTCCCTGTACAGCTCGTGGTACACCGTGCCGGGCAGACGCTCGTTCACCAGACCGTCGCGCAGGAGCCGAGGCTGGCTCGTCCGTACGAGCTGCGCGTCCTGGTAAAGGTGAAGGTCAAGCCCAACCCGAGCGGCGAGCGTATCCACGTCCATTCGCTCCGCCACCTGCCACAGACGCTCGCCGGAGCGTGCCTCAAGGGCCAGCGTCTCTTCCACGCGGGCGAGGTGCTCGTGCATGCGCCGGTCGATGAAACGCTCATTTTCGCCAGTTACGACGCGCACGCCGACCACGCCGACGGCAACCATCGACACAATGCCGACGACGAGGAAGGCGTTGAGCACCTTGTTGCGGAAGCGTAGACGGGTAGCCGGGAGCCGTCCGCGGCGGTACCGTACGTACAGCCCGAGCAGGTACGCTACCAGTCCCACGCAGAGACCGGCGACGGTGAGGCGGAGCAGGTAGTAGAGGTGGTCGAAGGCCAGAATGGCGGGAATGCGCACGGCCGCGACGGACGCGGATGCGCCCTCGCCGCTGTCAAACTGGTGGTAGTACGTGAGGTACTGCCGCCCGCGCACCACCTCTCGCTGCCACAGACTGGCCTCCGCTGTAAGGGCCCTGCGCTCAGCGGACTGCAGGCGCGTCCGCCCAAAGTCCCGCCCCACGCTCCGCACGAGCGTACCTCCCCGGAACTCCGCGAGGGACAGGTCCGCGTACAGGTCACCGTATGAGCCATCGGGCAGGAGCACCCGGGACACCCCGAAGCCCGTTCCGGGCAGGAGCGACTGCGGCTCGATGCGGAGCAGCACCCAGGCCTCCGCCGAATCCGCCTTCGGGGGCAGGCCGAGCAGGCCGGCGTACTGGAAGCGGCTGCGCTGTGCAGGCCGCACGGTTGCTTCGCGGGGAAGCTGCTCAATTACGGGGCCGAGCATTCCTCGGTAGGAGGGGCGAAGGGCGGTAAACGCCTGCCGGGCGGCCTGGTCGGAGGAGACCCCTTGTACCCGCCCCTCAGGCGTGTACTGACGACGCACAGTGCCGTCGGCCCCCAATAGGCTGAGGCGGACTTCGTAGGTGGCGAGGGACGAGAGTAGGGACTGCCGCACAAGCCGCGTGGCAACTGAGTCGACCTGCGCGCTTGTGGCCCGATCGCCCTCTGTCGGAGCCTCCGGGAACGCCGCGGCAGCAGTACGGAGCACCTGCCGAATGGAATAGAGGACGCGGGGGTCCTGCCCCTGCTCGAACGAGAGGGCCGCGTCGACCATGTGCTCCTGCCGCTTCGCATCCATCCCGGCGTAGAGCAACGGATAGAGCAGCAGCGTCACGGCGAAGACCCCTCCGAGCAGCCCGCGGAGCGTGAGTGCTTCTCCCCCCTGGACTCCGACGAGCCCATAGGTCGCCACGCCCCCCACGCCCGCCAGGACTGCCAGCACGTAGGGCAGCGCCACCAGGGCCTGCACGTTGGTGCCCAGGTAAAGCCCCACCAGCCCGGCCCCAAACAGCACCGTCCCGAGGACCAGCCCAATACCGCGGGGCCAGGCGTGCGGACGGTGCCGCAGCAGTCGGTGAATGGTAATCCACGTGCCTCCGATGCCCACGAGCACTCCTGCGGCCACGAGAAGGAAGAGCCCGCATAGCACCCCTAGAACGAGCGGCTCCGGAAGCAGCCCCGTCCGCGAGAAGAAGTCAAGCGTACTGTCGAGCACCGCCCGCCGCACCACAAAGGCGAGCACTACAACCCCCCCAAGGCTGCCCCCCACGATCCCAACGAGGGTTCCTAGAAAACGCCCGACGTGGGGGGCCCGCGGCGTCTGTGCGCGGAAGGTCGCTGGAAGATCGCTCAGGGCATCTACCGGGGGGCGATAGTGCCGTGCCAGGTACACCATGCCCACGGCGAGCCCCCCGGCCCAGAGCCCCGTGAGCAGCAAATCCCCAATAGACCGGAGGATCCCTCCACCCAGTGTGGACGCGAAGTACGTGGGATTGAACAACGGCGCAATGCCCGTTCCCGAAACGGCCCATCGGCCCGGCACGTCGAGCAACAGAACGGCGTAGCGGGCCCCGACGGCCAAGAGGGCAACGACGGTGAGACGCTGCAGGGCCGCCTGCCGGCTTTCACGGTGCCGGCGCAGCCCCGGTCGCCGCGCCAGCCGCAGGTACCAGTCCACGACAAGGACAAGCCCCCATCCCAGCAGCCCCACAACCCACCCCACGAGCAAGTCGGCGTAGAACGACGCCGTCCGCTCTACCAACTGCTGGGGCGACGGGGGCACCACGATTCCGTACCCGAGCATCGTCCCGTCGACCCCGCGAAGGGCACGGTGGGGCGCAGAAGGCGCCGGCCCGCCCCAGCGCACCCGCACCAACTCGCCCGTTTGCCGTCCCCACCGATCCTCCAGGCTCATCGCCTGCACGTATCGGTTCTGGACCGGCGGCCGGTACCGAACGATCTGCACCACTCGAACCGCCCCGAGCACCGCCCCTTCCGGGGCAACAGGGACCCAGGCACTGAGCGCCCACCGCCCCCGTCCGTCCTGAACGAGCGTCGTTTGAGGGGTGCGCGGCACACCGGCACCAACCTGCGTGCTATCGAAAGGAGTCTGCGCCCCGGTCCACGCCAGAATCCGTCCGTCGGACGCGTACACCTCCACGGTCGTGTGGGCGTCGGTCGTGAGCCCAGTCACGTACCGGGTAAGCCCCTGCGCACCGCCTTCCTGCGCACTCCCGCCCCGCAGCCCCCCTACGATGCTCGAATCAGCGGCCAGGCTCTGGGCCCGTCCGTGGAGACGGTCGCGGAGGGTTACGAACCGGTCCTCAATCGTCGTGAGCGTTGCCTCAACGACCGACGCCTGCCGGGCGTCCGGGGCTGCCTCTACGGCCCGGACAGCGTAGAGCCGAACGAGCGCGGTCACCACAATCGCGCCCGCGAGCCCAATCCCGAGCCCCCATCTCCACGGATGCGCTCGCAGTGTACGAAGCAGGCGGTCCATCGTGCGTGGCGGCGAAGTGAATCCACGGCGGAAGCGGGGCCGTGCGGAATCCCCCGACAGCCGGGGACGCGCCCCGCTCTGCCTCCCACGGACTGCCCCGGCAACACGTTCTCATCCGGACGGGCCCTCGATCCGAATCTCATGCAGGTGCCAGAGCTCCTCCCCCTCCGGCTGCCCTAGCCGCACGTATACCTGAAGCCGCCGTGCACGCCGGACCTGTTCATACTCCCCCTGCACAAAGCAATTCGTGCCGGTTTCCATCACGTCGCGCACCTGGAAGCGCCGGGGGGTGTGGCGCCGGAAAAACTCACGGAGGACGTACAGCGCCTGCGCACTGCTGTAAAACGTACGTGTCCCGAAAAGCGTGATCTCGACGCGGTCGGCCGCCGGCGTAAGGAGGCGGCCCGCATCCCCGTCCGCAAAGGCCGAGGCAATCCGCTGTACGACCGCCGGCGGCTCTTCCTGCCCCGTCGAATCCGCCGGTTGGCCCCAGGCGACGGACGGTGCTCCGCCGATGACAGTCAACAGGACGAGCACCAGCAATCGTCGGGGGATGGGCATGGTGACAGAAAGCCGGCGAGCGAACAGGGGATGGGATCTCGTCTATGATCGCGCAAAAAACGGGCCGACTGCTCCGTGCGGCGATCCAGGCGGCCTGCTCCCCGCCCACCGTACGGCGCCTCATACACGGCGTCCACCGTACCGATCAGTTTTCCGGATTGCCGGCCCTACACGAGGCGGTGCGGCACGCTGTCGGCGCCCTCCAGGAATGCCTGAATCGAGGCCACGCACATCTGAGCCATCCGCATGCGGGTGTCGGTCGTGGCACTGCCCAGGTGCGGCGCCAGCACCACGCGGTCCTGCTCCAACAACCCGGGATGCACGTCGGGCTCGTCCTCGAACACATCGAGCCCGGCCCCCGCAATTTCCCCGTCCGCCAGGGCCTGGACGAGGGCCTCTTCATCGACGACCGGGCCCCGGGCCGTGTTTACGAGGAGTGCCGACGACTTCATGGACGCCAGGGCCTCCGCTCCGATGAGGTGGTGGCTGTCTGCGTTGTGGGGACAGTGCAGCGAGACGACGTCGCTCGTCGCCAATAGCTCGTCGAGCTCCACGTAGCGGGCGCTCACCTGACGTTCGATGGTCGGATTGGCTCGGGTCCGGTTGTGGTACACCACGTCCATCCCGAAGCCGAGGGCCCGCCGGGCCACCGCCGTTCCGATCCGCCCCATTCCTATGATGCCGATCGTCTTGCGGGACAGTTCTGTGCCCAGCATGAGGGTGGTCTCCCAGCGCTCGAAGCGGCCGTCGCGGACGTATCGGTCGGCCGCGGGGACGTGGCGGGCCACAGCCAGCAACAGCGCCCACGTGAGGTCGGCGGTCGCATCGGTGAGCACGCCGGGCGTGTGCGTCACGGCCACGTCGTGGGCCTCGGCCGCGGTGAGGTCGATGTTGTCGGTCCCCACGGCGTACTGGGCCACCATCCTCAACCCCGGACGGGCCTCGAACAATCGCTCCGTAATCGGATCGGCCAGAACGGACAGGAGCACGTCGGCCCCGTCGGCAAGAGCAATGAGTTCGTCGACGGAGCGCGTGCTGCCCTCGGGCGGATCGCACACGGTGAGCGCGTGGTCTTCGCGCAATCCAGACAGGCCGCCCTCGATCAGGGGACGGGTCGCGACAATGTGGGCCATGAACCGAAGTGGACGTACAAGAAAGTCGTTGAGTCGGGATGCCGCCCACGAAGCTACAAACCGGCAGGCACTTCGTCCAGGCGAGGAGTCGGCGGGGCAGGCATGGGGGGCAGAGTTTTCGAAGCCAGTTAAGGCGGTCCCCCTTACGCACCTACTCGAGATCCACCTTCGTCACCCCGGCCCCGCCCTCCTCGATCGGGGCGGTGCGGTAATCCGCAATGTCGGGGCGCTCAGCGAGAAGGTCGTGGAGCGCGTTGCGCAGGGCACCAGTGCCTTTGCCGTGCAGGATCTCAACGGTGTCGAGCCCCGCCGCCACGGCGTCGTCGAGGAAATGCTGCACGCGCTGGCGGGCCTCCTCCACGCGCTCGCCCCGCACGTCGATCGACGGACGCGCCTCGAGGGCCGTCATCTCGGTGCCGCCGCCCATCTTCTCCTCCGGCCCGGACTCCGATCCTCCGACCTTGGTAAGCCGGTCGAGCGCAACGCGCATGTGCATCGACCCCATCATCAGACGGGCCTCCCCGTCCTCGATTTCTTGCACCTCCACGGCGGTCGCCCCATCATCGACCACCACCCGGTCGCCTTCCTCAATGGGCTGGGCCGGGGCCGTTTGGGGCGCCTTGTCCTCGGTTGCGGACGGGGCCTCCTCCGCCTCCGTCTCGGCCTGCTCGCGCGCCTCATGGAGGTCCTCTTTGTATTCTTCGAGCCGCTGGCGGGCCTCCTGCGTGGCGTCCGACTCGGCCTGCGCCTCCTTGATCTCCCGAATGGTGTTTTCGATGCGGGCATTGGCCTCCTCGACGATGCGTTCGGCCTCCTCCAGCGCCTGTTGACGAAATTCATCGCGCTCTTTCTCCAGCTTCTGCACCTTCTCCTCGTAGCGCTGCTGGTTCGATTCCGCCTTCTCACGCGCCTTCCGGGCCTCGTAGAGCTCATCTTCAAGCTCTTGCGTGCGCCGTTCGAACGTGGAAATCAGGTCTTCCATCGCCGTCTTCTGGGTCCCGGCCAGGTCGCGGGCTCGGGCCAGCAGATCGTCGGCCAGGCCCATGCGCTGAGCAATCTCGAAGGCATAGGAGGAGCCGGGCACACCCTCCTGGTAGCGGTAGGTGGGCCGCAGGGTGTCCTGGTCGAACTCCATCGATCCATTCTCGACCGCCGCTGCCTCGTGGGCGTACGTCTTGAGTGTGCCGTGGTGGGTGGTGGCGATGGTGCGCGCTCCCGCGCCGGTGAGCCGCTCTAGGACCGCCTGCGCCAGCGCGGCGCCCTCGTCCGGGTCCGTGCCGGTGCCGGCCTCATCGATCAGGACGAGCGCATTGTTGCCCGCCACGTTGAGCATATGGCGGAGGTTGGAGACGTGCGAACTAAAGGTCGACAGGTCGTCCTCGATCGACTGCTCGTCGCCAATGTCGGCCACGATCTGGTCGAACAGGGGAAACGAGGAGTGTGGGGCGGCCGGAAGGGGCACACCGTAGGCGAGCATGAGCGAAAACAGCCCCACCGTCTTCATCGCAACCGTTTTGCCGCCCGCGTTGGGTCCTGTGATGACGAGCGTGCGGAAGTCGGCACCGAGTTCCAGATCGAGGGGCACCACCTCCCGCGGCGGAATCGCGTCTTCGTCGTCGGGCCCTCGTCCGGCGGTCTCGCCGCCCTCCTCGAGGCCCGAAAAGTGCAGCTCCAGGACTGGATTTCGACCCTCATAGAGCTCGATCCGCCCCTCGTCGTTCAGCTTGGGTACCGTCGCGTCCAACCGATTGGCGAGGCGCGCCTTCGCCCGCAGCACGTCGAACTGCGCCAGCACCTTCAGGTTGACCTCAATCACGTCCGTCTCGGCCCGCACGTGGTCGGTCACCTCACGGAGAATACGCTCAATCTCGGCCTGCTCGGCACTTTTGAGCTCGCGCACCTCGTTGTTGAGCTCCAGGCACGCGGCGGGCTCGATGTAGACCGTCTGTCCGCTGGCGGATCGGTCGTGGACGAAGCCTTCCACCTTCCCCTTCGCACTGGCACGCACCGGGATGACCATGCGCCCCCCGCGGAGGGTGGCCTGCTCACCCGTGGCGTGGCCCTCCCGCACGGCACGGCGCAGCGCCTTGTCGAGCGTCGTGCGCAGGTCCTCTTCCTTCTTGCGAATCTGGTGACGCAGGCGCCGCAGCTCCGGCGACGCGTCGTCCCGAATGGCCGCGTCTTCGTCGATAACCGACGCGACGTGCTCCTCTAGTTGCCGGAGGGGCGTGATGCGCGCCACGGCGTGGGCCAGCCGCGGGTAGTCGTCGCGCCGAGCCGAAAAGTGCTTCTTGAGCCGCCGGAGCGTAATGTGGGTCTCCCGGATCGCCTTCAAATCCTCCGGGTCGATGTAAGCGTCCTCGGGGGCCGCGCGGCGGAGCGCGTCGCGCAGATCGTACATCGGACTCAGGGGCACCGAGTCGCCGTACCGAAACGCCCCCTGGAGCTCTTCCACCCGGTCGAGCTCGGCCCGTAGCCAATCCATCGTGCGGGCCGGTCGCATGGCGTCGAGGCGCTCTCGTCCCATCGGGCTCTGCACGAGTCCCTCGAGGCGGCCCCGCACTACGTCGAACCCGAGTTTTTCTTCTAGCGAGTCAGGATAGGTCTCCATGGGCGAGGTCGAAGGTCAACAGTCAATGCGGGCGACCCGGGCGAAAGGGAGGGTTCACGATGCACGATCCACGCCCAAACCGTCGGGACTGTCCTCCCCCTCACGCGCCGCCCCTTCCCCAACAAAGAAACGGGCCGCCTGCTCCCACCGAACCCGGGCCCGGCGGAGCGGCGGCCCCTCCTTCAACGCAAACTTCCAGTTCTTTCGCCCTAACTGCGCAGCTCGACATTGATCTGCGAGTGATCCCCCACGTTGATGCTTTGTACCTGCTGATCGATCGCGGCGTGCCGGCCTACGACCGAGTCTTCGAGCACCGCGTTCTGAACCGAGCCCTCGGCGAAAACAATGCTATCGCGCACCACCGAATCGGAAACGGTGGCCCCCTCTTCGATCGAGACGTGCGGGCCTACCACCGCGTTCGTCACGGTCGCGTCCGGCCCAATGTAGACCGGGTCATGGATCACGCTGTCCTCGACGGTGCCCTGGTGCAGATCGTCCGACTCGCGCTCCAGCACGCGTCCAGTCGTCTCCAATAGCGCCGGGATGGTGCCGCAGTCCATCCAGGCGTCCACATTTGCGGTCGTGAACTTGTCCCCCTCCTGCAGGCGACGGTCCAGCGCGTCGGTGAGCTGGTACTCGCCATCCGCCCCTTTCAGGTCGTTGCCAATTACGTAATCGATGCCGGCCTTCAGGGCGGCAAGCTCTCGGATGTAGTAGATGCCGATGAGGGCCTCGTTGGAAATCGGCTCGTCGGGCTTCTCCACCAGTTCCGTCACCTCTTCACCATCGCGCACGGCGACCCCGAACCGGCTCGGGTCCTCGACCTCCCGCACGAAGGCCATGACGTCCGCGTCGCCGAGCGACACTTCGTTCGTTAGCTCAAACAACGTGTCGGCAAAGACGACGACGCCCTCGCCCTGCAGGTGCTCGCCCGCGCACCCGACGGCGTGGGCCGTGCCGAGGGCCTCCTGCTGGACGGGAAAATGCGGTGTGATGCCCCGCTCGTCACAGAGCTCCGTGAGTTGGTCCCGGATCTCTCCTCCAAAATCCGGCCCGAGCACAAACACGCCGTCGTCAGGGGGCTCCGGAAGCACCCGCGAAAAGGTGTCGACGATGCGCGCCACGATGCTCTGGCCCCGAACGGACAGAAGGGGTTTCGGGGTAACGTGCGAGTGTGGGCGAACGCGAGTGCCGCGCCCGGCCATAGGGACAATAAGCTTCATAGGTGTCGTCGATGTGGGAAGTACGAAGAATGTGGAGTTGGAATGGCCCCGGGGATAGCCCCCCCGAAAACAGGCGTTGCTTTGGCCTGCGTAACAATAATGAGAGCAGGGGGCGAATGCCAGCGCTCGGCGCTCGTTTCCGTCACCTATCCCTCCTTTCGGCGCAGAGTGTATCGAATTTTGGACAACTCTGCGCACTACCGTCTACGAGCCACAGCCCCTCACGGACTGCCCGCTTCCGCTCACCGAATCTTTACAACACGCCAGTGTCGAGCGTACTTTCCCGAAAGGACGATGCGTTCAACCTCTCTCCCAAAGGAGAAGCGGTGGATCGGCAGCTTTTTTGGCCCACGCGAAGGGCCCAGCATCAGACTCTTGTACCCGGAATCCAGAGGATGTCGTGGTCGGGCGGCACGGACGTTGTTCTTCTCACTGGTCGACTTCGCAACCGTAGGGAATCCCGCGCAAATGTCCGATTGCCGCGCGCCCCGAACGACCGTGCGGGCCGGGACTGCGGAAACAAAAGAACACAGCGCTCCTACGTACTGAGGATTTACAGCGGACAGTTTATCGTTTCTTCTTGCACTTACTCCACCCATTATGAATACTCAATGGCCCCACCGTCTACTTGCGAACCGCTGGCTCTTCGTGGCGCTCATTAGCCTGGTCGGCCTCCAGTTCAGTGCGGCCCCTGCCGTTGCCCAGGACGGGACGAGCAGTGCCAATCAGGAGACGATCAAGAAGAAGAAGCAGGTGCAGAGCATGTTCAACGAGGGCAAGAAGGCAGCCCAGTCTGGCAACTACGAGCAGGCTGCGCAAACCTTCGAGGAGGCCCTGGCTCTAGCCAAGGAGGCGGAGTGGGACCAAGCGATCCAGATGTCGCAGCAATTCCTCGTCAAGAGCCTAACCCAGGCCGGCACGACGGCCAACAAGCAGGAAAACTACGGACAGGCCGTCTCCTACTACGACAGGGTGCTCCAGTACACGGACAACAACCCCTCGGTGCACTATAATCGAGGCATTGCCCTTCTCGGAGCAGACAGCACAAATACGGGGCTCCAGTCTCTCCAGCGGGCGATTGAGCTCGGAAACGAGACGGGCAACACTCGGGTATCGGGCCTGGCGACCGAGCGCATTCGTAGCGAGTTTCTGGCCCGGGCATCCGAGGCGCTACAGGGCGAAAATCCCTCCCAGGAGCAGATCAACACGGCCCTCGACGCCCTCGACCAGATGCGCGAGTATGTGGATCCGAGCGCAAAGTCCATGTTCTACCGCGCCCTGGCCCTCTTTCAGGGAAGCCAGCATGAGCAGGCCATCCAGACGGCACGCGAGGGGCTCGACATGCACCAGGGAAGCCGTAGCGACGCTGCGAAGTTCTACTACGTGATTGGCGAGTCGCAATTCGAACTTGGCAGCAAGGCCGATGCCTGCCAGACTTTCGAGAACGCTGCCTACGGCGACTACGAGGCACGCGCGAACCACTACCTCGAGAACGAGTGCGACGACCTGTAGCGTACGTACCGTCGGGCCTCCCTTTCCGGATCCGCCGCGGAAAGGGCCCTTGGTCCCGACGTCCACCGGGGTCTGCAATACAGAAAGCCCGTGCCGGTATCGGCACGGGCTTTTTCTGTTGGCTATACGTGCGCTCCACGACGGGACACGAGCCGCGGCCCGTTACACCGTCTGTTGCCCGCCCCAGTAGACGAGCGCAACGAGCAGAACAGCGGGCAGAATGATTGCGGCAAGGGTGAGCCACTCGAGCCCCGTGCCGGACGGGGCGTTGGCCTGGAAAGAGACTGCGTTCTGAAGCACCGTGGCAGCCAGCATCATCTTGGGGGAAAGAGGGGTGCGGAGGAGAGCAGGAAGATTGTTCGAAACAGAATACCGGACCATCTGCGTCGTGGTTTCCCGTCGCGACCTCGCAGGCTTACACGGTTCCGTTGACCTGCTCCTTCGGTACCGACTGGCCCGACCGGCGGGCTTTCACGTCGTCGACCACGTCCTCCAGGATCTCCTCCATCGAAAACTTTGGCTCATACCCGATTGCCTCCTCTAGCTTCGAGAGGTCCGGCACGCGCCGCTGCATGTCCTCGAACCCCTCCCCGTACACCTCCTCGTGGGGCACATGCGTGATCTCGAGGTCGGGGTCCACCCGAGCCCGGACCTGCTCCGCGAGTTCTCGAATCGAGAGTTCTTCCGGACGTCCGACGTTGAATACTTCTCCCTCGGCCTGCGGCGTCTCCATCAGCTTCGTGACCGCCCGAACCGCGTCGGCCACGTGCACGAAACAACGCGTCTGCGTCCCGTCCCCGTGCACCTGCAAGGGCTTGCCGGCCAGGGCCCGCTCCACGAACGTGGGCACCACCATGCCGTAGTTGCCGGATTGGCGCGGCCCCACGGTGTTGAAGAAGCGGACGCATAGCACGGGCAGGCCATGCTCTTCGTGGTACGCCTGGGCCAAAAACTCGTCCATCGCCTTCGAGCACGCGTACGCCCACCGGCGCTTGGTCGTCGACCCAATCGTGAGGTCATCAGTTTCTCCAAGCGACGAGCCGCCGCCATTTTTGCTCATGGCCTTTCCGTAGACCTCGGAGGTGGAGGCCAGGAGTGTTTTCTTTCCGTGGTGACGGGCAAGCTGCAGTACATTTTCCGTGCCCCGCACATTCGTCAGGATCGTCTCGACGGGCCGGTCCATGATGCGCTCCACCCCAACCGCCGCCGCGAGGTGCACCACCCGATCGGCCTCCGCGATGCACTGTCCCAGAACATGCTCGTTGAGCACGCTGCTAATCGTAAGCGCAAAGCGATTGTGATCCTCCCAATGACGCACGTTGGCAAGCCCCCCAGTGGAGAGATTGTCCAGCACGTGTACGTGATGGCCCTGCTCGATGAGCCGATCGGTCAGGTGGCTCCCGATGAACCCGGCTCCGCCAGTAATCAAGTAGTGCATGTTTGTACGTATCGGTAACGTGAAAAATTGAGTCCCCTCGGGTGCGGCTGGGGGCAAGAGCCTACCCGGCACAGAACACTCTCACTTCTTATGTGCAACACGAACGGACCGGACGAATGACCAGGGGGCGTCTGTGCATTCAGGCAGTCCACCCGCTCCCAACCCGACGAATGGGACGCCTCATGGTCGTATCGCTTCTTCAGGAAGGGCCTCGCCTTCTCATCGGTTCCAAAGCGGGGCCCGCATCGGCGCACGGGGGCTACGCGCCCCTCCCTGATCGATGCCACATGCCCCGACTACACAGAGCAGGGTTCCACGCAAGCTGGGATTAGGAGGTCCCGCCCAGAAAGTGGCCGCCCCCCTTTTTATGCAATACAAAAACAAGATGGTAAAGCAATGGCGCGACGGGGAGCAGCCCAGACGTGTCCTCCGAGGACGCCGCCGCTCATTCCTTTGGCCACGCCGAGTCTTCCGGCAACTCCGCATCGGGGGGCTGTAGGACAAGCTCATCCGGCAGGTCGTTGATCTGGTCGTCCGGATTCACCACCGACACCAGCGGAAGGGCCAGCGCGGTGAAGAACTTCCCCATCGCGGCGATGAGAAACTCCTGTTGCAATTCGATCATGTCCTCTTCGAGACGCCCGTCGTCCCGCACGTGGCCCTCAATGTCGAGATAGAAGACCCGCGGCCAATCCGGAAACTCCGACTGCGCCTCTTGAAGGAGGGCGAAGATGTCCTGCGCGGCCGTCTCGAAGTCATCCTCCTTCCCCACGATGTGGTACAGGGAGACCGTGTTGTCGAACTGCATGTGGAGACCGGGCGCATCCGGCTTGTTGTATTCCGGCACAAAGTCCGGACGGTCTGGGGGAGAAGCCATTCAGCACGCGGAAAGACCTGTTCGCAGAAGCACGATTTCGTTGAATGCCCGTTCGGCGTGAGGGATTCGCCCCGACAATAATGCTGGGCCGTGGCCCCACGCCTTGGCGAGGCGCCCGATGCCGCTACTGCGAGTGCGAGGCCGTGGGCACACCACACGGCTCCGCGTCAGGGGCTTCATCGTCGGTTCGCTGGCGGCGCTGGCGCTCAACGGAGTACGCCAGAATGGTTTCGAAGAGGGCCTCGGCGAGGTCCGGCGACAAGCCTTCGTCCCGCGCAACGGACCGGACGTGGGCCAGCAGTTCCGCCTCACGTTCCGGATCTCGGACCGTATGGTCCGTATCGGCCTTCAGGGCACAAAGCTCGTCGACGACGGCCGTTCGTTCGGCGAGCAGCTCGACGACCCGCTCGTTGATCTCGTCGATTCGGGCACGAGCCTCTTCCAGGGAAGCAGGCGTAGAGGAAGTCATGGGCAGGTCTCCAAATCAGGGAAAAGGGACAATCGGCGTCCCCACTCGCCGCGACGCCACCGGCCCATGAACGACAAAACCCCGCCGGGGCCGAGGGCGATCGGCCGGCGGGGAACAGGAGAGAACAAATGCGCTCGCGCTACACACCACCGGCCGCTAGGCGATAAAAATAGGCATACGCGTAGCCCGGATAGACGCAGGCGAACGCAGACTGCCCATCGGCCGTGCCGGCGTGAGGACGGCAGGCAGACCCAGCGGCGGATGTGAGAGCGCGTGTATTCATAGCTGCTGTACGGTAGGGGATGGGGGAAGCGATGTCAAAAGATCCACGAGTCTACGCAGAAAGATCATACTTCTCCTCTCATACGTCGAGGACGGGCCGGTCGGCGTAGTACGCCGTCACCCAGTCGGCAAAGGACTGGAGGCCGTCTTGAATGGGGGTGTCCGGCTCATAGCCCAGAAGCGACCGGGCCTTCGAAATGTCGGCGTAGGTGCGCTCCACGTCGCCGGGCTGCTCCGGAAGCCGCTTGATCTCGGGGGAGATGTCCATCGCCTCAGCGATGCCGGTGATTAACTCCTTTAGTTTCGTTGTCTCCGAGCCCCCGAGGTTGATGATTTCGTACTCCGGCGCGTCGCGTGACGTGGCCCGGCGAAGGCTCCGGAGAATGCCGTCGACAATGTCGGTGACGTAGGTGTAGTCGCGGCTGGAGGTGCCGTCCCCGTACATCGTGATGGGCTGGTCCGTAAGCAGTTGCCGGGCAAACTTGTGGATGGCCAGGTCGGGCCGCTGCCGCGGGCCATAGACCGTAAAGAAGCGTAGGCAGTGCACCGTGAGGTCGTAGAGGTGGTGGAACGTGTGCGCGAGTAGCTCACCGGAGCGTTTCGTGGCGGCGTACGGCGAGATGGGATGCGGCACCGGGTCGTCCTCCGAGAACGGCACCGCGTCGTTGTTGCCGTAGACCGAGGAGGACGAGCCGTAGATGAAGGTGTCGATGCCGAGTTCCTGGGCCACCTCGAGCATCGACTGCGTGCCGCCCACGTTGGTCCGCTCGTAGGCCATGGGGGCTTCGATGGAGGGCCGCACCCCCGCTTTGGCCGCCAGGTGCACAATGGCGTCCACCCCGCGCCCGTGCAGGGCCTGCAGAAGCGTATCCGTGTGGCAGATGTCTGCCTCGATGAGCGTAAAGAGGTGCGCCGGAAAGTCTTCAATCCCTTCCTCTTTGATGGCACGGGGATAGAAGGGATCAAAGTTGTCGACGGCCGTGACGCGGTGGTCGTCGTTCAGGAGGCGGCGGCAGAGGTGACTCCCGATGAAGCCCGCGCCGCCGGTGACGAGGATGTGCATGGGTCGTCAGACGTGAGTGAACGAATGAGAATATGAAAGGCCCAGACTTACCCCCTGAGCTACGGTACATAGTAGGCAACAATCATGACAATAGGATGCCGCCTAGTCGGTTGGAATTACATACCTAATGATAACATCCCCAGGACAGGATATGTCCACTCGCGCAAGAAAAGAGCTTTGAACTACAGCCCTCCTCACAGATGAAACAGGACATCAAGACTTCTAATTCTGAGGGAGCACTTCTCCTTATCGTATCTTCCGCCCTCGTTTCCAGAATCGCCGAATGGCTTCCGCATCCGGAAACGAAAAGTACGTCGCCTCGTCCTCCGGATTATCCTTCGTCTCAAATGTCCCGGACTCAATCTTCTGGACAGTCTCCACCAGGGCAGAGGCTCCGTACTGCACCTTCGACCGAAGCACAAGCGAGTGAAGCGTATCGTCGAGCCGAATAGGCACCTCCTTTTGCACGATAATCGGCCCGTCGTCCAGTTGCTCGTTCATGTAGTGGACTGTCACGCCTGTTTTCTCCTCTCCGTTTGCAAGTACCCAGAAGCTCGGGAGCTTTCCGCGATACTTGGGGAGCAATGCACCATGTATATTGATAACACCCTCGGGCGGACACTCCAGCAGATCCTCCCGCACGATCTGGGGACACGCGATAGAGACTACGAGATCGATGTTGTGCTCGCGTAGGAAGTCGAGAAAGGCTGGATCGTTCACATTCTCGGGGGTGTGCTCCGGAATGTCGTACGCACGGAGCGCGCCTCGCACGGAATGAATCTCGTCAAGTCCCATGGCTTGATCGAGCAGATCCAGGGCTTTGTGCCGCGCAAAGTCCAGTCCGTTTAGCACCGTTCCCCGTACGCCCATCAGGCGAAGGTAGTCGGGCACGTTGTCGACCGCAATTTCGCCCTTCAGTACTGCAGCCCCCACAACATGGGCGGATGCGGGCTTTTCCACCATGAAGCGATCTAGCAGCTTCGGGATGTAAAACGCATCCGGCTGGGTGAGGAGAAAAAGATTCATAAGGACAGGGCCTCCAGTTCACTGGCAAACACGTCGCGGTACGGGCGAAAGGTAAAATCCCGAAACAGCCGCTCCAGTTTTGACAGCGTGGAATCCAAATTCCAGTAGTGCGTCGCGCTCACCCGAAACGGCAGATCAATCTTCGGATGCTCCGGGTCCACCTCCCAGGGATGCACGTAGACGCTGATGTGGTCGCCACACTCCTCAATTCTTTTGAGGAGCCACCGCTGGAGCCGATACGGATAGATCCGCAGGTAAGCCCCGCCGCCACAGGGCACGTTGGCGTCGGGGAGCGGAGCGGGGAGCGGATACGTCGCGACCGGTACCTCCAGCATCTGTGCTCCGTCTTCGGACTCAATCACGGATGGCTGCCGATCCGCATTCGGAATGCCATACCGGTAGTTAAATACCGGGTGTATGCTGGAATCATAGAGAATGCCCTCCTCCCGCAGGATATCAAGGGCCCAAAGGGAGTCTTCTGTGATGGTGAAGTAGGGGGCACGATGACCGAGTACTCGCTCTCCTGTGAGATCCTGAATCAGTTCAATCGAATGCCGAAGTTCCCGACGAAAGCGTCCCGGCGACAGATTGTAGACTTTCTCGTGTGAGTAGCCGTGCGTGGCAATTTCGTGCCCTGCCTCGTGAATTCGTCGAACCAACTCGGGATGCTCTTCGGCGACCTTACCGAGCACAAAGCAGGTCGCCGTCACGTCGTAGCGGGCCATAAGATTGAGCAAGTCCTCCATGCTCACCTTGACCCGACGCTCAAAGCCCTCCCACTGGTCCATAGGAATCTCGATGCCCTGGTACCAGTCTTCGACATCAATTGAAAAGACGTGCCCTGTACGTCCCTGGTTTTCCATTACACTGCCGTCGTTTCAGAATGAGCGGTAACCCCGCTCTTCTCTGCAACCTCTTCGTACACCGACATCGTCTCCGACACCACTTGCTCCACTGAGAACTCCTCCCGGACGATTTCCCGCCCCCGAGCGCCCATTTCCCGACGTCGCTCCGGGTTTTCAAGGAGATCAGAAAGGGCAGAAGCCAAAGCTACGGAATCCTCAGGGGGAACAAGCACCCCATTCACCCCATCCCGCACGATCTCACGACACCCCGGCATGTCGGTTGTAACGATGGGCCGCTCACAGGCCGCTGCCTCAATCAGGACTTTCGGCACACCTTCCCGGTAGTAGGACGGAGAGGACACGATGTGCATTTGGGTAAATACAGCGGGCATATCTTCCTGAAACCCCCACCACTCCACGAGGCCTTCCTGCTCCCACTCGTTGATTTGTTCTTCCGAAACCGACATGGGATTGCTCGAATCTGTGTTCCCCACCAACACAAATCGGGCAGATTTGCCCTCTTGCGCAAGGATTCGGGACGCCTCGACAAACTCGCCCACGCCCTTATTCCACAGCAGTCGACCGGCTAGCAAGATGTTAGGAGTCCCCTCAGGTTCAGGAGCCGGCTGAAAGGAGCTAAGATCCACCCCAGACCCCTTGATGACATGACAACGCTCCTCCGCAACCAGCCCCTGGCTCACAAATGACTCCAAGTCATCCGGATTCTGGAAGATGACTCCCGTCCCCGCAAGAACAAACTGGAAGAGGCGCTTCAGTCCCCACTGTACCCCCCGGTACACGACATTCGTCTTTGAAATCACGTTCCCAAACGCAGAGGCCCCTCCCGTCACTGCGTTTACGACCGACGAGATGCCCGTGACTGTGGCTGCGATGGATCCGTAGAGAATTCCCTTGGCCGTGAAGTGATGCGCGATGGACGGGCGCTCTTGCGCATAAATAAGTAGGAGGTGGAGAACAGACCGAATTTCCTTCAACGGATTCATGCTGTGCCGGTCCAACTGCCACTTCCGGACCCGGTAGCCGTTCGACTCCATCTTCTCGGCGTACTCTCCGGGGGGAGTCACGAGAACGACGTCGTGCCCCCTCCCTTGGAGCTCTTCAGCTATGGGAAGCTTGAAATTGTACATGTACCAGTCATATGTCGCCAACAGCAGGAATTTCATCTAGCTACCAACTGTATCCAAGTTTTTGATTCATCCACTGTCCGAGAGTCGCAAACAAGATCTGGTGGTGCCGATCCAGTCCCGACCATGGATGTGGATTTGGCGTATCGGTCTTCCTCAAATGAATCTGCTGTTTGTGCCGAATTCGGTTCCCTCCCACATTGTGCCCAACCTCAAAGAACTCGTCGCGCCCAACCCTCCGAATCACGGCCCCCAAATTAACATCCACAAAGTCTCCGATTCCACGGAGCGTCTTTTCAGGGACTCGTAATAAGTCCTCGAACTTCACGCGATGGTAGCGATCGCTTCCGAGTGACCCGCCCAGTCCCCACGTAATCGCGTTTGCAAGAACCCATCCTATTGTCGTCTGCGTCCCGAGCCACCGCTTCTCGTCTATGTGGCCCTCCAAGGCCCAGTTCGATCCCTTCTCGACAACGGACCGCAGTGCGGCTCGGCCGTCACGAACGAGATGCAAAACCCGAACGTCGAGTCCCGCAATATTTTTTAACGCCCAGAATCGACCGGCCGCTTGACGCCCGGACTTGGACGAGTCTACGACAAGGTCGGCGCGTCCCTGCTGGGCAATGTATTCGAATAGCTTTCGGGTCCGACGTCGGTAATCCCGCTTCTCTTCTTCTGAATGAGAATCAAAAAGAAGCCTCGGAAGGGCGTGTCGGTGCTCAATGTCACGAACGACCCGTTCAAGAGAATTCACTTCTCTCGAATCTTTGAACAGCCCCTTCCAAAACGGGCAGTTTTCGTACGGCTCTCCACACGCGCACTTGCGATCTTCAGACTGCCAATCACTTCCAAGAAACACCAACTCCCCGACACTGACGACACGCGGATGTCCGCCAAGGAGCACATCAAGGACGGTGGACCCGCTGCGGCCGTATCCTGCAATGTACAGTACGGTAAGGTCGTTCACAGACTGTTCAGCGTTTCTCGTTCTACGGATAGACACTTATGTCGCCATATCCCATCCGACTGGTTAAATCGTTCAATTCGGGTACCGACATGATTCCCCGCTGTACACCCTCCGGATAGCGGAGTCCCGTCTCTTCATCTCGCGTCTCTCCCTTTGTATCATTGACCTGAGGGAGCGCTCGTGCAAAATGCTCAACAACCTGCGACTTTGGGAGATCGGCCCACTCCGAAATATTTCGGACACTGGAAAGTGGATTCTGCACAAAGGACTCGTGATTGAGCTCAAAAATCCGCTCGTCATCGATGGACTCAAAGTCTTTCAGTGCGTATCGATTGCACTGATAGTATTGCCAGGTCGCCACCTCGCCGACAGTCTTCGACTGCAACGTCTCCCATTCCGGGACGAGCGCGAATTTCCACCATTTATCTGCGTAATCCTTCAGATTCAGATCCCCGGCCACCGGATAGCTTGCCCTGGCAAACCGAGGGAGCTTAATCGGTCCGATTTTGTCCGAGGTATGCCATCCAGCGACTAACGAGTCGATATTCTTTGCAGGATGCCGCTGATTCCAAATAAAAAGCGCATCGGGAAACAGTCGATCAAGCAACGAAACCCGCAGCGAGTTTTTCGGCGTCTTCTCTAAGAAGCGAAAGTCGTCCGGTTTCACCATTTTTGAGCAGGCCCCCAGCGTTAGAACCGCAGTTGCACTGAAAGCACGTCCCACCAGACTGCTCGTCCCAAATAGCCATCCTGGATTATTGAGCACCTTGCTTATGTTCACTGCCTCCTCGTAAAACCGGCGGCGAACGGCCTCCACTGTCTCTTCGTCGGTATCCTCCTTCGTACAGCGATTGGACTGCCGCCCGAGTTTACGGGGATGATAGGGACCTTCCAGGATGTAGTGCGATTCTGCTCGCAAATGCCACAACTCCGGATGAACGGCCAAACAGCGCTGCAAAATCGTCGTCCCGGAGCGCGGAGCACCAATAATGACAATCGGACGTTGAATCATACTGTCAGCATTTTCGGCAATGCTGCCCTCGGACTTTAACTTTTTCGCTCTCCGTTGGTCACTTGAAGGTAACTCTCAACGTACTCCTTCGCTGTTCGCTCAATCGAATACCTCTCTGATGCCCGTCTCCGTGCCTTTTCCCCCCGCTCCTTCCAGCCACCTTCCCCCTCTTCCAGAAGTGCACCGATGGCACGGGTGAAGCTCTCAGGACGTTCAGGATTCGCGTAGATGGCAACATCCCCAATGACCTCTCGAAGCGTCGGAATATCCGAACAAACGATTGGAAGCCCCGCCGCCATGGCCTCCACAGCAGCGTTGCAGAACCCCTCCCAGAATGATGGTACAACGAAAAGGTCGAACGCGTGAAGGGCCGCGTAAACTGCATCCCGACCCACCTCCCCAGTAAGTACTACGTGGTCCTCAATTCCAAGTCGGCCTACCTCTTCTTCAATCATTTCGCGCTTGTCTCCATCGCCAATCAAGACGAGTCGGCATTCTCGCTCCGATTGCTCAACAACCTGTGCGAAGGCCTGCACAAGCCGCTGGTAGTTTTTCTGACCGATGAACCGCCCAACACTGCCTACCGTCACACCGTCGTAGTGATCTCCAAATGGAGGATCCCCCAAATTGGCCCGATCAATTCTGTCGACATCGATCCCGTTGTAGACAACTCTCCACTTTTCTCCGAGTAGTCGCTTCCGCCAGGATTCCATGCTCCGGTAGGTATTCTGGGAGTTGCACAGCACACGGTCCGCAAGCCCTTGACTGACAGTGTTGATCGCGCGTTGGCCCGGGGAGCGGTACACATAATTGTTGTGCTCTGAACGAACGAGACGAGACCGCATCACGCCTTTTCCGAGTAATGCCCCCCAGAAGGCAGGCATTGTGTGGTGCACGTGGAGAACATCCGGCTGGACATGGCGGAGGTACCGAGATAGGCGGTACACAGCCGTGAGGTCCTGACGGCTCTCTGCTTCCATGCAGACCGGGGCGCCCCCGAGCGATTCCTCAGAATACTGGGTTTTGTAGAACGCTACTGGATGCAACCGTATTCGGGCGTCCTCAATGAACTGCGCCACCTCAAGCGGAACTGAGGTCGGGGCGATTCGCCCCACGAGATACAGGACCGTGATGGGTTCCATATTAAATGTTATCCAGAGTCTGGGGAGGCTGTGGTCGGTGCCCCCTTTCGAACCGGCTCGTTTTCCAAGCCAACGAGAAGCCCAACGGCCAGCGCCATGAATAGGATGTTCAACGCCCCTCCTCCAAGAAAAATATTGATGGCCGCCCCAAAGAGGGCGAGCCCAACGATTTCCAGTCTTCTCGTCTCGGTACTGCTTGTGTTGCCATGGTACCGTCGTACCGAATCGCGAATTGCCACTCCCCACGCGAGCACGTAAAGAGTCAGCCCGGTGAGCCCATTCTCAACGGTGAAGCGCTGGTACTCACTGTGGGCCCCGATCATGTATCGTGACTTTCCGGAGTACGTCCAATCCGCAAGGGCCTCGTGCCACCGTCCCGTTCCGACCCCAAACCAGGGATGGATCAGAACCGTGCGGACCGTGAAAAGCAAGATATATAGCCGCGCGAGGTTGCTTCCCGACGTTTCGAACGCCGAAAGGTCCATCCGGAGATCGAAGTTCGAGAGCAGTACGTACACGTCTCCAATCGTTTCGAATTGTCGACTGACGTACTCAAATTGGAGCCCAACGGCCACGACCACCGCGATTGTAACTGCTCCTCCGACCAGCACTCGGGGATGCAGGATTCCCGCTAAGAGGCGACGGATGCCTCGTCCCTGATATACAAAGTACATCAATCCGCCACCGCCCATGAGGGCCACCCATCCCTTCCGCTCTCCAGACAACACCGTGAGAACGACTGCCACCAGGAGGGCAATACCCGCGTATCTCGACTTCCCTCGGAGAAATTCACCGAACGCCAGCAGTGCGAAGAGCGAAAAGACGTACTTGGAGTCGCCCAGCTCTTTGTACCCCGCGTAGTACCCATTGCTTACGTGCCACGCAGCCGCTCCCAGCGCCAGCAAACCGCTCCCAATCAGTAGGGTCCGGAAGAAAAGGCGCCGATGCTGGCTGCTCCGGATTGACACCGCGATCAGATGAGCCAGCAGCACAAACTCGATGACCTGGAGCGTTTCCTTTAGGGCGATTCCAGTGCTCGAAAGGAAGATGGCGTTCACACACCGGTACGAGTAGGTCGCAACGAAGAGGTAGTAGACGGTCGGCTTTGTAAGCGTATCAATGCGCCCTCTGACACTCGCCCGTCCGACCAAAAATAGTCCCCCAAGGCCAACCAGCGCGTCAAACGGGCGGAGGACAACACCAATTCTGTACTGGACCCCCAGGAATAGGGCCAGCACACAAAGAGCTGTATATCGTGATAGGAAACGGTCCATCCTACGTTTTACTCCGACGAGGATGGGTCGAGTGTAAAAGCCGTGGACCGATTTCGCCACGTCCAGATCTCTCGGTCCAGCACCTCCTCAACCCGCTGGACAGTAGGGGCGTAGTGCTGATCGAGTTCAAACCGAAGTTCGTACGGCATATCCGGGTAGTTACGGGGCGCCTTGTTGACCTTTTTTATCCGGTCTGTGAGACCGGTCCTCTTCAGAAAATCAAGCACTTGTCGGAAGCCCTCGTGGTCCCGCATCCACTTCGCAGTGTTCCCGATCATCCTGTGTAGAGCAGTAGACCGTACGGTAGAAGAACGATTGACGGCGTCTGTAATCCAGGACTGGTCTCGATAAAACGTATCCTCAACTCCCAAAAACGAACAAATCGCATTCAGATGCTGCACAGGATCGGCGAACAGTTCTTCATGAACGAGAACCAGGATCCGCGACCGGTCAAAATGGGACAAGTACCGTCTCAACTGCTTCCCGTACCGCCCACGCTCGATAAATCGCGGAGATCGGCTCTGAACGACCTCCCGGAAAGAACGCGTCGTGTGCTCTTTTCCTCGGGCCATCCAGTAGTGCGAGTATGCACGATCTGTCGGATAGCGTAGACAGGCAACAAGGCTTACGTTCGGGAGGTCTGTTCGTATCCGTTCGGGTGCCCACTCGTCACAAAGATACATTGGTGTGGCCTCTCCAACAGCAGCCTCGCCCGCCCACTCTCGAAAGTGATCCTCGTACCACTCAAAGTCGTGTTTTTCGTAATTTCGTCGCGGCTGTTGATTCGAGTTTAACTCGTTAAAGTAGTGAATCTCCTTCACCTCCGGAATGAACACGTTTGGATGCCGGCGAAGCCGGTCATATAGCCACGTTGTGCCCGACTTTTCAGCCCCGACAATGAGGAATGACGGGATCATGCTGTCGTTGTCGAATCTGGTTCACGATTCTCGTGGATGGTTTGTACTCCGAGGATCTTTAGCAACCGTGCCTTTACACGCCGGAGCTTTTCAAGCGACAAGATTGACTTTGCCAGACGACGGAAAAATACATATGCTACTCGCTGCAGGGCTCGACCAACAGGAATCCCATGACGACGGTACATCACCCAGTTCTGCCAGGTGAGCCAAAAGGCATCACTTAGTGTGGAGCGAGACGTGGCTCCTCCTAACCGAAACCGCGCGAGCGTCTTGTTGATGTAGAAACGAGGAATCCCGGCGTTTTGCAGCCTTAGCATCAGTTCCCGATCGGCCCCAATCTTAAACCAAGTGTCGAAGCAGCCGTGCCGTTCGTACACAGTCTGGGAGACGAAGCAGGTGGGATGGTTCAGTTGCAGATCTAGCTCTTCAAATGCCTCATCAGTCAGGTCTCCTTCATGGTATGTCTCATTCCCGTCTCCGTCGAACTTTACCATGTTCCCGTAAACAACACACGGCTCTCCCGCCTTCTGGTACGCCTCAGCAGCGTAGGCGACCGTGTGCGGGAGATACAGATCATCACTGTTTAGGATGCCGATGAGTTCTCCTCCCGCCACCCGAATTCCCTTGTTCATCGCATCGTAAATTCCTTCGTCTGGCTCGCTGATACACCGGTCGACGATGTCTGCATTCGAGCGAATGATGTCTAGGGTATCGTCGGTCGACTCCCCATCCACGACGATGTATTCAATGTTGCCATAGGTTTGCCTCCGCACGCTGTCGATCGTTTCCTGCAGCGTATCGGCCGAGTTGTATGTGACTGTGACGATGCTAACCAGTGGATTCACGTGTGCAGACCTCTTTGTACAGTGTTCTGTGGGACTGTGCAAGTTGGTCGTAACTAAACCGGTTTTCGGCCTTCTCCCGCGCAGAATCCGAGAGCCTTCGGTACCGGGATGCGTCTCCGAGGATCCACCGAATGCCACGGGCAAGATCTTTCGGGTCAAAAGGATCTGCCAGGTACCCATTCTTTTTGTGATCGACCACATCTCGAAGACCCGACGTATCAAACGCAATCACTGGGGTTCCGCAGGCCAAGGCCTCCGACGCGGTCTGCCCGAAGGATTCTTGCCGGGACGGCACCGCCATGAGGTCGGCCGCCGAATACGCCAGCGCAAGGGTGGTGTTGTCATCAAGTCGTCCAAGGTAGTGCGTTGGAAACCCAGCTACCTGGGCCACCCGCTCTCTCGGACGTGACATACCAAAAATCCCAAGTTGGAGACTTTGCTTACCGCCACTTTCCGATATGCATCCCAGTGCATCCTGAAGTAGGTGAAATCCCTTTTGTGGATTGCTCTCGGGGCCCAGCGCACCAAAAAGAAGAAGTTGCGCGTCAGTTGGAAGGCTCAGAATGTTCCGCGCAACGGACTGGGAAATTGGACGGAAGACGGTGTTGTCCAATCCATTCGGGATAACATCAATCCGGCAGTCGCCCAGCAGCGAGCTTCGCCGTGCCTGTTTCGCCATCCACCGACTCGGTGCCACAACTTGAATTGGGACATCACACCACGCGCGCGCCTTCCGTTTCCATGTCAATCGGGACAAGTCAATCTCACGATGACTTCCCAAGTGCGGACACCGACCACACGTCTCTTCAAAACGAGTGCAGTCCCCGCTCACGTGGCATCCTCCAGTCATCGGCCACATGTCATGCAAGGTCCAAACAATTGGGTAAGGGATCTTGGGAACAGTCTCGATCTGCATGAAGCCATGACAGATCCAGTGCAAGTGCACCACATCCGGCTCTAGCTCCGATAGGCGCGAGACGATGTCGTCCGGTGTCCACTGCGCATGGAATAGTCGTCGAGAGCGGCCTCCGTAGAGCTTGAGAGGAAGCTTTTCGAGCGTTGGTGTCGCACGGGCGTAAGCTTTCCTTACTTTCGTTGATGGTCCACGTACGAATGAATCATCACTTTTTTTCTGCCGGACTAACATCCGAGACTCCATCCCTTCCCCCTGGAGAGCTTCGTGAAGTCGCCACGCCGCTCGGGCGGCACCGCCACTCCGGTCGCTGGAACTAACATGCACCACCCGGAGGCCCTCCCTGTTTTGTTCAGCTTGAGTGCTCATCTACTCCGTCGCAATACGCCGTATTTTTTGAGTGAGACGCTCCAGGAAAGTAGACTCGAAGTTATTTTTTTGAGTGTAGCGGTCTGCTTTCCGGTGGCGAATAATGAATGGCGGATGGTTCAGGGGCATCTCAATGCTCTCGGCTAAACATCCCGTTTTTGAGGAGGTGGTGTGTGTTGCCTCCCCACCGAAGCCGATGTTTTCAACCAGGTTCTGCTCCGGGAGGATGTTTAGACCAGACTGAAGCCAAATGTGATATTGCCAAATGTATGCCCACGAGTCCACCTCGTCGGCCTCAACGCGATTGAATATTTTCGTCCAGTATCGAGCACTTCGTCGGGATTCAAAGATCTGATTGAGCCAGTTCTGGGTCTTCACCTGCTCCCAATGCTTCAATTGAGGACGATAGTGCTCCCAGGCACGCGCCCACGTGGCCCAGCCCCAGCAGTGCATGTAACGGGAAAAGTAGTAGCTGCTCTCTGTACGCTGCTTTCCATCCTGAAAGTTATTCCCCGAAATCGTGAATATACGGTCGTCCTCCGCATGCCGGGCAAGCAGTTCGGCACAGTAGGGGAAAAACGAGGGATCAGGACGGCAATCATCTTCCAAGATGATTCCCGAATCAACCTGTTGGAAAAACCAGGTGATTGCCGACTCAACGGCCTCTTTGCACCCGAGATTCTGGTCGCGAAAGAGCGTCCGCACGTCACAATCCCAATCAACCGCCGTTGCAACCTCCCGGGCACTAACACAGCGACGTTTGTCCTCATTGTGGCCTGGCCGCGGTCCATCCGCTCCAATGAACAATTGCTCAGGCTCCGCCTGCCTAATCCGCTCCATAACCGCCTCAGTGAGATCCGGCCGGTTAAAAATGAGGAGCAGCACAGGGGGATTCATCCGTTAGACAGCGCTTAATGAGAATCAATACCGTTTGGCTTTGCCAACCTAACCGTCGTCTCAACGAAATGCCTTACTGGAATACCAGTTTTCCGTCCCCTTTTCGTCCTCTACCCCACACTGATGAACTTTCCAATATTCTGGTACGCACTCCTGGGTCGAAACGGAAGAGCTATCGATTTTGACAGGCGTACCATCAGGCTTCTCGTTTTCGAGTGTATGAGACAACTTAGGTAAACGGCCGCAAATTGTGAGAACAACGTAGCGACTGCAGCTCCTCCCCCCCCGTGCTCCGGAATCAACACATAGTTTATGACCACATTCGAGGCCGCCCCCAGAAGGGCTGCAAGCATCGCAAATCGTGTCATGTTCTCCGCAATCAGCCACCGACCTCTAGCCACACCGAGCGTGACGAAAAGGAACGCCCATATATGTAATTGGAGTATTGGCACTGACTGTGAGTAGTCGCCCCCAAACAGCAGATTAATAATCGGATCAGCCAGAAAAGTCATCGGAAGAACGACGATGTACGCTAGCAGCGCCATGCCGTCGTACAGGGCCTGTATCCGTTCGGTGTACACACTGTCCGACACATTTTCCCGCATGCTCACGATCTTGGGGAAAACCGAGCTAGCAATCGTAATAGGAATGAAGTACCAGAGCTCCGAAATCTTCGCGGCTGTCGCGTATATCCCCACTTCTCTTTCGTTAATCATCTGACCGAGCATTACCTGATCCACCTTCATGTACACCGATACGGAGAGCCCTGCAATAATCAACGGCCAGGCGTCGGCCATCATGTCCCAGGCCGCCGTGCGGCTCACGGTCCAGTTTGGCTGTTCTTCCCGAACCATGCGGAACGCAACGTAAATTCCCGCGGTCTGGAGGGCTAACTGAATGGCTACCAACGCTGCGAACGCCTCAACGGGAAACTCCAACATAATGCAGGCCACCTGTCCTCCAGCGTACATCACCGTCACGATGCTCCGGACGATAACCGGATACTTGGACTGGATTTCCGATTTGAACCAGTAGTCGAAAACGTCTATCCCTTTCAGCACCAACTGGAACGACAGCAGAAGCACGACCAACTGCGTCGTCCAATTGTCCTGGATCAGTCCAATCGTCACGGCTACGACGCCCATCGTCGCCACGCCTCCTAAGCTTCGGAGGACCAGCGCCGTTCCCAGGATCTCACCGTCTTCTCGACCCTCTCTCGACAAGTTACGGACCAGGATCTCGTTCAGCCCCAGGGTGGAGAAGGCCATGAAGATCCCGACGAAGCTGAGCCCAAAGCTGTACGTCCCGTAGGATTCTGGCCCCAGATACCGGACCACCCACACCCCCACAAAGAAGCGGACTGCCTTGTTCAGCACCTTCTCGAAAACGAGCCAGCCCGTGTTGCTCGCGATTTTCGACAATACGGGATTGGCCGAGACGAGACGGCGAAACCAGCTTCCCCATTTTGAGGACACCTGTGATTTGGTCTGGTGGTCTGCCATTTAAGGGGTAACTGGTTCTATGGCGATGAGACCAGAGTCGAAGTCTCAAGTGCCAATTATTTTACTCTTTCGTCACGAAGCGCTCACCAGAGTCAAGAGCCAGCTCCTTTCGGATCTGCCGAATCTTTTCGCGCCTTGATTCGTTTTTTTGGTTCTCAATAAAGCTCTTTCCGAATGCACCAAACATCCCAATCCCCCCTCCGAGTAAAAGCGAAATCAAAACAATGAGCGTCCGCTGAGGAGACGTGCGGCTCATCGGCGGCACTGGCTCCTCCACAACCGTCACCACCGGCTGCCGCCGCTGCAGGTCGAGGCGCGTCTGGGTAAGCTGGCTCTGCAGGCTACTGTAGAGCTGCTCCTTGAAGCTCACCTGCCGCTGTAGTCGATCGCGTCGGAACTGGAGCGTGGCCGTGGTCGGGTTCTGGTTTCGCTCTAAGAACTGTGCGAGCCGGTCCTCTGCGACCTCCAATTCCTGTTCTACCTCCTGGAACCGTCTCTCCACAAATTGGAGGCGCTCCCGGACTTTCTCCGTCCGGATCTCGCGGACCCGCGTCGTGAAGTGGTCGAGAAAGCTCCCAGTCAGCGACGCCGCCAATTGCGGCCCGCCCGCCGTCACCGAGATCGTCATGAGTCCCGTCTCTTCATCCACCGACGCTGAGATCTTGTCGGCAATCGCCTTCAGGGCCTCGTCCTCCTCCTCGCTCGGAATCACCGGTTCCCCGGTGCCCGTCGTCCCGGCTGGCACTGGTGTGCTTGAAATCGCGTTACCGAGCATCCCCTTCAACGTCCACGGTAGGAAGAGCGTGTAGTCCAGAACCGTGCTTAGCGGCCCCGGCGGCCGATTCACGTAGTCGACGTACGTCATCGGCCGCTCGGCGTTCGGGAACCGAAATGTATCCCGCACCACCGCCAGCCGCACCTCCCGGCTCTGGAGCACGTCGGGATAGGCCGCGGGCGTCAGGCCGCTCGCGCTTCCGCCCAGGTTAATCCCAAAACCGGAGAGCGCACCCGGAGAGATGCCTCCCGGCAGACTTCCTCCACCTTCCGACTGCGCCTCCCGCACCACCCGCGCCTCGGAGGTAAACTCCTCCGGGGCCAGCAGTGCGTACGTGACGCCCAGCAGCGTAAAGACCAGCACCGTCCGCACGATGAGCGTCTTATTGCGGGCCAGGACGAGCAGGATGTCCAGCAGCGATACCTCGTCCTCGCGCACGTCCGCGGCGCGGCTCGATGACGGCGACTCCGAAGAGGGACGGCCGTCATCCGCGGCGGGCGATGTTGGAGCGTCGCTGCTCATGGATACTACCGGTCGTTCCAGAAGACCGACTCAAGAGAGGCTCGGCGCTAGTCGAAGACCCGCGTCACGAGCACGAGGACGGTGAGGGCGCTCGACAAGATGCTGGTGATCTCGG
>CAJXKO010000010.1 GCA_913055845.1 uncultured Bacteroidota bacterium
ATTGTCCTCGGCACACCAAGCGACGAAATCGATGCGCTCTACGAGGCACTGGATGCCCGGGCGGCCATAGCCCTGCGTCCCGGCCCGCACGCCTGGATTCCGAAGGGACCGGCGGGGCCGGGCGACCCACCCGATGCGCTTCGGGCCCCTGAGACGGCCCGCACGCCGGACGTCCGGTTTCTAGTGCGCACCTCCGGCACCACTCAGCTTGCGCGGTGGATTGCACTGTCGGATCGCAACGTGCTGTCGGTTCTGGCGAGCCACCTGCCGCACCTCGCGCTCCACCGGGCCCGCGTCCTGTCCGTATTGCCTTGGGATCACGCCTTCGGACTCGCGCTGGACCTCTTGCCGACACTCTTGGCGGGGGGAGAGGTGATTCGGGATCCGGAGGGCGGCCGCGATCCCTCTTCGCTCGTGGCCCTCGCCGACAGATGGAGCGCAACACACCTGTCGGCCGTGCCGCTTACCGTGCAGCGCCTGCTCGGGCAGGAGGGCGGGCCGGCCCTGCTGGATCAGTTACGCGGCGGCATCGTCGGGGGCGCTCCGGTACCTGGCCCACTTGCTGAGCGTCTCTCCGAAACGCGCCTCCGGGCGGGCTACGGCCAGACGGAGGCCGCGCCCGGCATTACTCTTGGGCCGCCGGGACGCTGGGCCGCGAACTATCTGGGCCGCCCTCTTGGCTGTGAGGTGGAGGTGGCGGAGGATGGGGAACTGCTGTTTAGCGGCCCCAACGCCTGCATTGGCGTTTGGCGACGGTGCGAGGGACTCGATCGGCTAGATCCAGGCCGGACCGTCCGCACCGGCGATCTCGTCCGTCGAGAGGATAATGACGTGTTCTTTGAAGGGCGCAAAGATACTGCCTTCAAGCTGTCCAATGGGCGCCTCGTCCGGGCCGGGGCGTGGGAGGGACGGCTCAAGAGCGCGTACCCGTTCCTACACGATACACTTCTGTTTACACCGGACGGCACCGACGTGGCCCTCGCACTCTGTACTGACCGTCCGCCAGCCGACTGTCCGTCGCTGGGCGATTTGCGGGAGTTCCTCGGCGGGCTCGGCAGCCGGCTGGACGAGGTTACGACTGTTTCCCCTGAGAACTGGATCCAATTGCCGAAAGGCGCGGTAGATCGGGATGTGATGACTCGTCGACTGCGGGACGGCCTCTCCTCCGGCTAAACCGAATCTCTTCGTGTTGTCCCGTTCGGCTTGTTGCCCCCGTTCCAATCTCTTCATTCGTCATGTCATTCGTCATGCCGACGCCTACAGAGCCTGGCCCCGAACAAGAGTCCGTCTGGAACTACCCGCGTCCCCCCGCGCTCGAATCGACGGACCGGCGCATCCGCGTCGTCTTCAACGACGTGACCATCGCCGACACGACCGATGCGATGCGCGTTCTCGAAACGAGCCACCCCCCGGCCTACTACGTGCCGCCCACGGACGTGGCCATGGAGCACCTGGAGCAGGAGTCCCGCACCACGATGTGCGAGTTCAAGGGCCGCGCCGTCTACTACACCGTGACCGTGGGCGACCGCTCGTCGCGCAGTGCGGCGTGGGCGTATCCCGATCCCACGGACCGCTTCGCCGCCCTCGAAGACCACGTCACGTTCTACGCCAGCAAGGTCGATGCCTGCTACGTCGACGACGAGCAGGCCCGTGCCCAGGAGGGCGACTTCTACGGCGGGTGGATCACTGACGACGTCGTGGGCCCGTTCAAGGGCGGGTCCGGAACCATGGGCTGGTAGGGAAATGAGGCCAAGAGGCCGCCCTGTTACAATTGAGGCGATCTAGGCGGCCCAACGAAGGGAGCAAGAGATTCAGTCCCTTCGGAATGGCGCTCCGACCTACACCATGTGCACTGGCCTCTTGCCTCTGGGACGGCAATCTCGACGGAAGAGGTCGCTGTCTTACCTATCCGATTCTGGAAATACGGACTTCACGAGCCGCGCTGTTTTTCTTGTGGGGGCTGCGGCGATCATCCTGGGAGTGGGACTTGAAACCAGCGTGCTCCAGGCCCAGGATCGGGCGTTTCAGTCCCTACCGCTTCGGCCCATTGGCCCTGACGCACCATCCCCTAGCGCTTTGGCGAGCGGAGGGCTTTCGCCCCGTTCCCGTGCACTGCTCGGGGGCACGATCGGCGTAGGCGCGGGGGTTCCCCTCGGTGTTCTTCTGATACGGGCGTCTCGGAGCGAGTCGGCAGAATTCAGCGGAGACGACGAGCTCGGGGCTCGGTTGGGTGCGGGGCTTCTGGGTGCAGTCGCGCTCGTCGGGGGAGGGCCCATCGGGGCCGTTCAGGCGCTCGGGGGCGGTGAGGCGACCACCTACGCGGGAGCGGTGGTTGGGGAGTTGTTGCTCGGGGGCGCAGGACTTGCCCTCGGTTCGGCCCTCGGGAGCCGCACAGACTCGCGTCGGGCATGGAGCCTCGCTCTCGGCATGCCCCTCGCGGCCGTCGGGGCGGCCGGGGGCGCCATTCTCGAAAGCGATGGGGATGCTCACCGCCGTTCGGCCGCCGTGGCGCGCACCCACGACGGAGCGTGGCGCATCCGCATGCCGGACGTGCAGATTGCTCCCGTCGCTCGGGGAAAGGGCGCCGTCTCGGCGCAGGCTACGCCCGTGCGGATCCGACTTTGATCTGTCATCGTCACCGGGCTACAGTCGGGACTGGGCGCGGCTCTCCGTTTCCGAGTGGTTCGATATCCGCCCCGGTGCTCGGGGTTAGCCTACCTGATCCAGCGCACGATCGAGATCGTCGCGCAGGTCCTCGAACGACTCCACGCCCACGCTGAGGCGGATCAGCGAGTCGGTGAGGCCGATCTTGCGCCGCTCCTCGGCCGGGATGGACGCGTGGGTCATGGAGGCGGGGTGCTCGATGAGGCTTTCCACGCCGCCGAGGCTTTCGGCGAGGGTGAAGACCTCCACGGCGTCTAGAATGGCGAGCGCCTTGTCCATGTCGTCGTCGGCCAGCTCGAACGAAATCATGCCGCCGTAGTCCGACATCTGCTTCTGCGCGAGGGCGTGGCCGGGATGAGAGGGAAGCCCGGGGTACCGCACGAGCCCCACCTTCTCGTGGGCGTTGAGCATCTGGGCGAGCCGCCGCGCACTGTCGCAGTGCTGCTCCATGCGTAGGTGCAGCGTCTTGGTGCCGCGCAGCGTCAGGAAGCAGTCCATGGGGCCGGGGGCCGCGCCGGTGCTCTTGATTTGGAACCGCAGCTTCTCCGCCCACTCGTCCGAGTTGGTACACACGGCCCCGAGGATGAGGTCGGAGTGGCCGCCCAGGTACTTCGTCGCGGAATGGAGCACCATGTCGGCGCCGTGGTCGAGGGGCTGCTGGAGGTAGGGTGTGGCGAACGTATTGTCGACCGCCACCGTCACGTCGTGGGCGTGAGCCCGTTCGCTGAGGGCTTCGATGTCCACCACGCGCATGAGCGGATTGGTGGGGGTTTCAATCCATAGGAGCCGCGTGGCGTCTGTAATCGCCTCGTTCACCGCGTCCAGGTCGCTCATGTCCACGAACGAGGTGTGAATGTCGAGCGGCTCAAAGATCTCCCGCAGCAGCCGGTAGGTCCCGCCGTACAGATCGTCCGTGGCGACAATGTGGTCGCCGGGCCGCAAGCTCTTCACGATGGCGTCGATGCCGGCCACGCCGGAGCTGAATGCGATGCCGTGCTTTGCGCCTTCCAGCGAGGCGAGATTGCCTTCCAGCGCCGTGCGCGTCGGGTTGGACACCCGTGAATACTCGTAGCCCTTGTGGGCGCCGGGGGCCTCCTGGGCGTACGTCGAGGTCTGGTAGATGGGCGTCATCACCGCGCCGGTAGACGGGTCGGGCTGCTGCCCGGCGTGCACGGCCCGGGTCCCGAAGCCTTGAGGGGCGTCGGAGGAGGTTTCGTCGTTCGATGAGGGAGGAAAGTCTGACATAAAACAGCGGTTAAATGACGGTGAGAGGGCGGCGGGAGACTTCGTGGTGCGCGCGTCGCGTCCTCATGCGTCGACCCTATTCTGATGGTTCGAAGCGGTTCCAGTCGGTGCTGACAGACTGATGCCTGTGCGTACAAAGCCCCGAGCCTCCGGCGGGGGAGACTCGGGGCCTAATTGAAGGTCGGGATGGTAGGGGACGAGTGTCAACCGCCGTCGCTACTACTGCCTCCACTACCGGTGGCAGTCTGACCGGCGCATTCCTTGACCTGCTCAGCCTTTTCCGTCTGCTCGGTTTGCACGTACGCCTGGAAGAGCGCCGAGCACGCGTTCTGTCGGTAGCGGTCGCCCGGACCACTGAGCTGGCGGGCCCGCTCCAGTGGCGGAATGGCGTCACGGAAGAGTGAGAGGCGCTGGTCGTCCAACTCCTTCACCATTTTCCGCTCCTCCTCCGTCGGGTTGCGATCCTTTGCCGTCAGGGAGTCGCGCAGGGACACGAGGCTGTCCTGGAGCGCAACGCCCTTGTTCAGGTAGGCCGCGCCGAGGTTGTACTGCTTCTTCGGGTCCTCCGGATCGAGTTCCACGGCCTTTGCAAGCTGCTCGGCCGCCTCGTCGTACCGGTCCGCATTGAGCAGGAGTGACCCGTAATTGTAGCGGTACGTCGCGTCTTCCGGGTTGCGTTCAATCTGCTGCTCGTATGCTCGCATCGCCCGCTCGGTGTCGCCCGTCTCGTTGAGGGCATTCAGGCGGAAGTTCCGAATTTCGGCCAGGGGCGTCATGGACGTCAGGTCCGCCGAAAGAGAAAGGGTGTCGGACACCGCCATGCTCTGGCCGGAGGCAGCCTCCGTCCCCTGCTTGTAGAGGGTCACTTGCAGTCGGCCCTTCGTCTGTCGCTTTCCGCCCTCTGTCTTGTAGAAGGACCCGGAGACCATGCCTTCGTCGGTCGAGAGTTCAATGCGTCCCGGGACCGTGCCCTCCACGCTCCGAGAGGATCCGCCGGCTTCGATGGTCCCAGCGTATTGTACGCCGCGGGTCCCCGAGAAGCGGAAGTGCGTAGGACGGTTCGAAAGATCGTCGATCGCCCGTTCGGTCACCTCAATTGTCTGCTCTGGCTGCTCATTCTGGAGATACAGCTGTGACAGAATGGTGTAGGCATTCTTCGTGGGCTGGTCTTCCTTCTCTATGTAGCGCTCCAGAATCGGGATGACCGTGCTCATCTCTTCGGTCATGTTGCCGCTCTCGCTAAGCCGGGCGGCCCGGAGGCGAGAGAAGGCCTCGTTGAGGATGGGGCCGGTGGAGTCGGGCTGAATGGCTCCCGCAGCACCAAAGAAGGCCGCCGCCCTCATAAACTGGTCTCGGGACTGGGAGCGCCGAGCCTCGTTAAAGGTGTCTGCTCCCTTCTGGTACTCCTGAATAAACTGCAGCTCCCGCTGCTCCTGCACGGAGCTGCGCTGTCCCGGGTCAAATTCGATGGCCTTCTCTTCGGCTTGTCGGGCCTGCGCAAACAGGTCCTTGTACTCATTGGGCGGCATCGTGCTGTCGGCCATTTGGCGCAGGATGCGAGCCTTCATCATGTACGCATCCACGTTGGCGGAGTCCTGGGTAAGTGCCGAGTCCACGTTGGCCAAGGCGCGGTCGTAGTTTTGCTGTTCCATGGCGCTCTCGGCCGCACTCATATTGGGATTGCCAGCCGAGCAACCTGACAGAGCCAGGAGCCCGAGGGTCCCCAAAAAGAGTGCAAAGAGCGCTGACTGTCGCGTCGTCATGGTGGAAAGTCGTCGGTCCGTGAGGGCGGCGAGAATGCGGCGTTCACGCGGTGCCGTTCAGCCGGGCGGAAAGCCTCAGGGGACTATCCCACGGTTGAACGACAGGGTAGTGTGACATTTTAGGATAGTAGGAATGGGGAGACCATTCAATACGTTTCCGGAATTTCATTCGTGAACTTCCGATCTATCGATTGGGAACTGGTGCGTTGTAACTGCTCGTCCGCTTTATTTTCTTAAATTCGGCGCCTGTAAGGAGACGTCCAAAAATCCATCATCGGGCGTCGTGCCATACGGTCCCCGCGCCGCTCCTGTGGCTTTTCACTTGCCCTACCCCCTCCCCATGGAAATGGACTCCCCCGATCCGTCCGATTCGCTCGTCACGCCGGGCCTTCGGACGCTCCTCGACGAGATTCTCGATTACGCCGGATTGTTTCCCCCGGCGGATCTCTCGCTCCACCGGGCCCTGCAGAACTACGCGGAGTACCGGCATGAGGACGAGTCGTGGATGCTCTCCCGATTTGTCCTCCCGGTCCGTCGTCTGCCCGACCTGTCGACCCACCGAAGCATCCTGAAGCAAGGCCCTCCCTATGTCTTCTCGGTGCTCGGGACGGGCGGGGCCACGGCGGATACATTCCTGGACGCGTTCGGGCGGGACCTGGAGGTCATCGACGACTTCGATGAGGCGCATGGCGGGCGGGCAGAGGTCGACACGATGGAGGTACCCCTCCCCGATGCCCTCGTGGGGGAAGGGCAGTCGGACCTGTCGTCGTTCCTCGACGCCCTAGATCGCACACTCGTGACGACAGGGACAGCCAAGCTCGATCTTTTCCTGGAGGTGCCCATGCACCGGACCGCCGTCAATGGCCTTTCGTCACTGTGCGCCGCCGTGGCCGAGCACAACAGCCGACAAGCCGTGCCCCCTCGGAGCCTCGCCGGCCTGAAAGTGCGCTGTGGAGGGGGCGAGCCCGCCGACGTGCCCGCCGTCGACGATGTCGCGGCCCTCATCGTCGCGTGCCGGAACGCGAGCGTGCCCTTCAAAGCCACGGCGGGTCTCCACCATCCGGTGCGTCACTACGACGATGGGCTGGATACGGAAATGCACGGCTTCCTCAATGTCTTTGTCGCCGCGGTCCTCGCCGCCGAGCGCGACCTTGATCGCTCTGATGTGGAAGCCATCCTACGAGAAGACACTGCGGACAACTTCCGGTTTCTCAAAGACGCAATTGCGTGGCGGGACCTTACGGCGTCGCTCGACGGGGTGCGGCACGTCCGCGACACCCTCGCTCGCTCCTTTGGAAGTTGCAGCTTTGAGGAGCCCGTCGATCACCTCCGAGACCTCGAATTGCTTTAATTTCTGATTTCTCCCTCCGATGTCCGGACCGGTCTGATGCCGCTGAACGATCGCCCCCCGGTACGGCCCCTGAATCCTCGACGCACACTTCAACTCCCACCTCTCCTACATGACTGATTCGACCACCGATCCCGCTCTGTCCTCGTTTCTCGACGTGGACGCCGACCACCCGTTTCCCATCCAAAATCTTCCCTATGGCGTTTTTACGCCGCCGAACACAACGGTCCCTCGTGTGGGCGTCGCCATTGGCGATCACGTGCTCGACCTGGCCCTGCTCAACGAAGAAGGGGCCTTCGACACCCTGAATCTCCGGAATGTGCGCCCGTTCGCCCAGCCGAGCCTAAACGAGTTCATGGCCCTCGGGGCCGAGGCGTGGGCGGCTGTTCGAGAGCAGATCCAGACGCTCCTCCGGGCCGACACGGACGAATTGCGCGACGACGCCTCCCTCCGCGAGCGGGCGCTTTGGCCGCGAGAAGATGTTGCGCTCCATCTGCCTGTCGAGGTGGGCGACTACACGGACTTCTACTCGTCGAAACAACACGCCACGAACGTGGGGACGATGTTTCGGGGTGCCGAAAATGCCCTGAAAGACAACTGGGTGCATCTGCCGGTCGGCTACCACGGTCGGGCCAGTTCGGTCATCCTGAGCGGGCAAGATGTGCGCCGTCCCTGCGGCCAAACGCGTCCCGACGACGATGCACCGCCGGTCTTCGGGCCCTCAAAACTACTCGACTTTGAGTTGGAAACCGGATTCTTCGTCGGGGATGGCAATGCCCTTGGAACCTCCATCCCCATCGATACGGCCGACGAGCACATCTTTGGCATGGTGCTGGTCAACGACTGGAGTGCCCGTGACATTCAGGGATGGGAATACGACCCCCTCGGCCCGTTTCTGGGCAAGAGCTTCGCGACCACCATTTCGCCGTGGGTGGTGCCCATGGCGGCCCTAGAGCCGTTCCGAACGGCCGGCCCCACGCAAGAGCCCGAGCCACTCGACTACCTGCAGGCTGAGGGCGACGCGGCCTACGACATCACCCTGGAGGTCGACCTCCAAACGCCGTCGATGGCCGAGCCCCACACCATTTGCCGCAGTAACACCAAGCACCTTTACTGGACAATGCGGCAGCAACTGGCCCATCACACCATCAACGGCTGCAACGCCCGGCCCGGTGACCTGATGGCCTCCGGCACTATCAGCGGCCCCACGGAAGACAGCTACGGCAGCATGCTCGAATTGTCGTGGCGCGGAGAGAACCCCGTGGCCCTGCCCGGTGATGAGACCCGCTCGTTCCTCGAAGACGGCGATCGCGTAGTCCTGCGAGGCTACGCCCAGGGAGATGGATATCGCGTTGGTTTTGGCCCCGCGGAAGGGACGGTGCTCCCGGCCACGTGCACCTGAGGCGCTGCAGAGGTGGACGAGTTGGCAGGGGAGACTGCGAAATCGTCAACGTCGTGACAGAACGCCCGGTTACGAGATTGACACAATTGCGGGGCTTCGGGTCGGGGCTGTCACCTCGTCCGGGCTCCCCGTCGAACTGACAGAGGGTGCGGGGGCACACGCCGAGTGGTACGGGTGTTGCTCCTACGGGCAAATGAATTCGGCGGCGACAGTTGGCCCACGGGGCCGAGCCGTCGTCTCACACGCCCTTTCACGCAAAGCTACCACTCTGAATTATGACTCGCCTGACCCGCACCCGAAACCGAAATCTGAGCAGCCTCCAGAACGAGATTGACCGCGTCTTCGACCGGTTCTTCCCGTCTCGAGAAGACGACCAGGAGCGCACGTCGCCGCAGTCCGTCTGGCGCCCCCGCATGGACCTGATCGAGACAGATGAGGCCTACCGCTTGCACCTCGACATGCCGGGAATGAGCAGGGACGAACTGAAGATCAGCTACCAAGACAACCAGCTCATCGTAAGCGGAGAACGAAAGAGCGCGCAGACCGACGAGGACGAGGAGTTCGTACGTGTGGAGCGCTCCTTCGGCCAGTTCCGCCGCTCCTTCAGCCTGCCCCGGACGGTGGACGCCGACAACATTAGCGCCACCTACGACAACGGCGTGCTGACCGTGACCGTCCCGAAGGCAGAGACGGTGAAGCCGCGGCAGATTGAAATTAAGTAGGTCCGTTGCGCAACCTAGGGCCCTGACCCTTCCGTGTTTGGTCCCTGCCGGAAGGGAATGGGTCGTCGATGCCAGCCCCTGGTCGGAGGTTCCGACCAGGGGCTTTTGTGTTGTGTCCGCGTGGGCTTCCGGGCGGTTCTCGCGCATCTTTCATTCGCGCTCAGGGCGTTGGTCAACAGAATCTGCAATACGTTTCACGTTTGCGGCGCCGGCGTAGGAAACCTGCGACGCACCCCTGTACTTCTATCCGCGTGTTTCCTTGCACCGACTTTTGCACGACGATGCGACGCACGACCCTCATCGACGAAAATGGGCACCTCGTGACCGTGAGGGCGCCCCAGGAGCAGCCCTCCAACGACCCGAAAGAAGACGCGCACCACGATTTCCTTACGGATCATTGGATGGATGTGGCCGCGGCGTCCTATCTTGGGTTTAAACGCCACGGCATCGGGACGGTGGTGGTTACTCAGCGCGATCCGGCCACTAGTCCGATTCACGAAAGTATTGGCACACACAAGCTGCTCTACAGCTCGGCCAGCGGGGGATGGCTCAAACATAACGAGGACCGTCTCCCTGCCGAATGGCTCGACACGCGCTTCCAGTCGTACAATCCGAACGAGTCGGCGATTATCGTCATGGCCGATGAGGACGGGTCCCTTCGCGTCTACGCCGTGGACGGCACGCCGGCCCCCCCACGGAGTTACGAGCTCGTGCAGGCGCGGCAAAACTAACCATCCGTCGGCCTGCTTTTTTGAACGGAAAGGCCTATTTCAGCAGAGCGTGATGCGTATTGCGTAGTGTGTTCTCCGCCTGTCGGGGGGGATCACGAATCGTGTCTCACTCCCAATATCGGGGCCTGCCTTACCGCCCGCCATCCGGTTCGAACGCCGACCGCCAGCACGACTGGAAACACCGCCGCGTGCAGGTCTTGCGGCCACCCCATCCAGCCCGCCGCTACGATCAGTGTCCCCACCGCCGTGACAGCAAAGTATGCACGGAGCCCGTATGCCGAGGGCCGCCACAGGAGCACCGCCGCCGCAATTAGGTGGGTGGGCCACGCCCAGAGCAGGTTCCAGTTGTATTCGGTCACCTCGTAGGTCGCCACGAACCAGAGGAAGCATGCCAGGAGCCCCGTACATCCGATGCCGGCGAGCAACAGTGCATCGCCGTAGGTGCCTGGCCGGTGGCCTGTTGTGGCCTGCCAGCCGGTCCAGCCGAGCGTGAGGACGAGCAAAAGCCATCCCGCGGCCCGGGGCCAGTCGAAGGCCGTGGGCGTCGAAGAGTAGCCCTCGATCCAGCGCACTGTATCGGTACGGGCCACCAGCGCGCGGGTCGTGTCGCTGTGCTGAACGGTGGCGTGTTCGAATGCGGCGAATAGGTATTCGGGCAGGAAATGGGCCTCCCGCGGCGTGGGCCGCCGGTCGGATGGCATCCCGAGGGCAAGGTCGAAGCTCAGGTCCACGAGCGGCAGGTTGGCCGCGTAGGGGTCGAGGAGGTGGCGGAACGTCGCGTCTGGGTGGGGGCGGTCCGAAAACTGTACCGCATCGCCCAGTGCTTGCTCCAGTGCATCCCGCACCCGGGTGGAGCAGTTGTCGAAGAAAAAGACGTACTGGTAGTAGCGGTTTTCGGGGCGGGCATTCACCTGGAGGTAGCGAAAGAGCGCCGTTCGCTGGGCACGGGTCAGGTTGAGCGTCTGCTCGATGACCGGCCGTCGCTGTTGCTCGTAGGCCCGCAGGGCCGCCGGGTACGGCACCACACTGAGGAAGTAGCGCAGGTGGCCGTACGCAAACTTGGGAATGAAGAAGGGGTCACCGAAGTCGAAGGTCCCGTAGTTGTAGAGTCGATCGACGTTGAGGGCCGGGTCGTGCACCCGCAGGGCGCTGTGCCCGAACATTGAATACACCGGATCGCCGGGCAGAATGGTGACCATCGACACCTCCGACTCCGCCGAGAGACGCGTGGGCTGTGCTGTGCTCGGAGCGATGCCGCCTCCTATCACACCGATCAGGAAAAGAAGGGCAAGGAGACGATTGGGGGCGGCGGGGGTCATTCGGCGACGGCGTGAAGCACAGAGCAAATCGCTGACGCCTCGAACGTTCGCCCCCCGGGCGGGTTCAACGCACGACCAATTTTTTCGCAAGCCATCTTTCCTCCCTGTGGGCCGAGCCGACCGTGCCGCGTTTGTTCTCGAGCGACTCCGCGAGCGCATCGACCGTCCGACGACTGAACTCCAGTACGAGACGCCGTACCAGCTACTCGTTGCCGTCATCCTCTCGGCCCAGTGTACCGATGAGCGCGTCAACAAAGCCACCCCCGATCTCTTCGATGCGTACCCGACGGTGCAGGCCCTTGCCAAGGCCATGCCCGACGACATCTACCCCTACATTCAGTCCATCACGTTCCCCAACAACAAGGCGGGCTACCTGGCCAAGATGGCCCGACAGGTTGTCGAGAACTTCGACGGCCGAATCCCCGATACCATCGATGCCCTTGAGACCCTGACGGGGGTCGGCCGGAAGACGGCACGCGTTGTGGCCCAGGTGGCCCACGACGCCGACGCGCTGCCGGTGGACACGCACGTCTTTCGCGTGGCCAACCGCATTGGACTCGTCAAGGAAGACGCAACGACGCCCAAGAAAGTGGAGCAGCAACTCAAGCGTGTCATTCCGAAAGAGGATTGGGGCGAGGCGCATCATCTGCTTATTCTACACGGGCGGTATACCTGCACGGCTCGGTCGCCCGACTGTCATGACTGCGCCCTCACCGATGTGTGCAAGTACTACAAGCGACTCCAGCGCCGCCCTGATCAGGTGGACGGGTTGGATACATCGCGGGGGGCGTATTATTGCTCGACGAGCAACCACTATTTTGACGATCCAGATATCCACGTCGACCGCTACGATCAAGAGCAGATCGCCTGCCCGCACTGCGGGTCCATGCAGGTGGTCCGCACCTCGACCGGCGAGCCGACCAAGCAAGTGAAAGATTACCGAGTAAATGGATAATCGGGGGACGGGCGTGTTCGAAGAGGGCAAGAGCCTCAGCGGGAGTCCTGAATCTATGTCTGGGGCCTCTGTCCCTGGCGTTTTAGCCGCTGTGCCCACCTTCCACACATCCGTGTTCTCGTCTCCTCCATTTCTTTCTCCGACAGCCGACGAACGCCAACCACTCCCTAGGTATGAACCACTCAAAGCGGCACCTTCTTCTCATCCTCGACGGCTGGGGCCTTGCCGACGATCCGGCCGTGAGTGCCATCGACGCCGCGGACACGCCCTTCGTGGACAGCCTCTACGACCGGTTCCCCCACGCGACCCTCAAGGCCTCGGGCCTGGAGGTGGGACTGCCCGAGGGACAGATGGGCAACTCGGAAGTGGGCCACACCAACCTGGGCGCGGGCCGCGTGGTCTACCAGGAAATCCTCCGCATCTCGAATGCAATCGAGGACGGCTCCTTCTTTAAAAATGAAGCGCTCGTGGGCGCCGCCCGGCACGCGAGGGCGAACGATCAGAAGCTGCACCTGATGGGCTGCTTTTCGGACGGCGGCGTGCATAGCCACTTGGAGCACCTGTACGGCCTTCTGGAGTTGGCCCGGCGCGAGGGCCTTGATCCGGCGCAGGTGAACGTGCACGCCTTCACCGATGGGCGCGACACGGACCCGCACGGCGGCGTCAACTACGTCCGGCAGTTTCAGCAGAAGGCCGACGAGATTGGTGTTGGGCGGCTCGCCTCCATCGTGGGGCGCTACTACGCGATGGACCGCGACGAGCGCTGGGAGCGCACCGAGCGGGCCTACCGGCTGCTGACGGAGGGCGAAGGGGCGGTCTTTGACGACCCGGAAGCCGCGCTGAAGGCGAGCTACGACGAGGACGTGACGGACGAATTTGTAGAGCCGCGCCGGGTCTGCGTGGACGATGAGGAAGCGTTTGGCAACAATGGCACCCGCGTGGAGGACGGCGACGCGGTGGTCTTTTACAACTTCCGCTCCGATCGTGCGCGGCAGCTCACCCGCGCCTTCACGGAGACCAATTTCCAGGGCTTCGAGCGCGATCGGCCCGACGACCTAAAGTTCGTGATGATGTCCCCCTACGACGAGACGTTTGATCTGCCGGTTGCCTTTGAGAAGCTCAATCTGCAGGGGACGCTTGGAGAGATCGTCAGTGAGCGGGGCGGACGGCAACTGCGGGCCGCCGAGACGGAGAAATATGCCCACGTGACCTACTTCTTTAGTGGCGGCCGCGAGGAACCGTTCGAGGGGGAAGACCGCATCCTAGTTCCTTCGCCAGAGGTGGCGACTTACGACCTCCAACCCGAGATGAGCGCGCCGGAACTCGCCGACCGCGCGAGCGAGGCGCTCCGCACCCACGACTACACCCTCGCAGTCCTGAACTTCGCGAACCCCGACATGGTGGGCCATACGGGCGACTTCGACGCGGCGGTACAGGCGTGCGAGGCCGTCGACCGGTGTGCCCGCCGGGTCGTGGAGGCCGCCCGCGAACAGAGCTACTCCGTCAGCATTATCGCCGACCACGGCAACGCCGATAAGATGAAAAACCCCGACGGCTCGCCGCACACGGCCCACACCACGGCCCTCGTCCCACATGTGATCCTCAAGGATGGCTTCGACGGCCCGGTACAGGACGGGAAACTGGGCGACGTGGCCCCCACGATCCTGGCGCTGCTGGGCGAAGAGGTGCCCGACTCGATGGACGGTGAGGTACTCGTTCCGACCGAGACGGTCACTGCGTCGTGACGCGGGGCCATTTTTTGAAATAAGGATTCAGAGAATGGAGCCCCATTTCCCGCCGATTCTCCCATCTACTGAATCTTCGGGGTAAATGGAAGCCGGGTTTGGATGGCGCCCTGGGAGCCAATCATGCGGTTGAGTACCTGTCGCTTTTGCTGCAGGGTTTCTCCGAGCTCGCCCATTGTCGCCGAGTGCCATGCATGCCGGGCCTGCGCCGCAAACTGCTCGCTGAAGCGCTGGAGGAAGGTTTTGGGGCGGGGAAGGGGGCGGGTCCGGTATGGCCCGTCGCCCAGGCCCGCGGCCTGTCCGGCCATCGTCACGGCGTCGGCCAGGGTGCCCGTCGTATCCACGAGACCCACGCTCATGGCATCGCGCCCCGACCATACGCGCCCCTGTGCCACCGAGTCGACGGCCGCCACCGACATGCCCCGTGCATCGGCTACGCGCTGGAGGAACGTCTGGTAGGTCTGATCAATGGAGCGGGCGAGGATGCCGCGCTCGCCCTCCGAGAGGGCCTTGGTGGGTGAGTAGAGGTCCGCGTACGGGCTGGTCTGCACCCGGTCGAAAGTTACGCCGAGCTTGTTGGAGAAGAAGTCCTGCGCGTTGACTAGGAGCCCAAATACTCCGATCGAGCCCGTTGTGGTTGTCGGATCGGCCACGATCGAGTCGGCACCGGCGGCGAGGTAGTAGCCGCCCGACGCCGCCACGTCGCCCATCGACACAATGACCGGCTTCTCCGACGAGGTGCGCTTCACAGCACGCCACATGGCCTCGGACGCCGCGGCGCTACCGCCTGGGGAGTTCACCCGCACCACCACCGCTTTCGTCGACGGGGTCGTCCGCGCCGTTTCGAGGGCCTGTGTCAAATCCGTTGAGCCTAGGGGTTGAGGACCACCGATGGGAACCTGCTCGTCGGTCGACCCAGTCACGATGTTGCCCTCCGCGTAGACAATGTCGACCTGGCCCGTGCCGGTGTACGACTGTCCCGCCGCCGAGGCCGGCACGCGCTTGTACGAATTCATAGAGACCGTCGTGAGGTCGTCCGTCATGTCCCGGTCCGTGAGGGAGCGGAGACGGTCGCGCACCTCATCTTCGTAGCGGAGCCCGTCGATGAGGCCTTCCTCGACCGCCGTTGAGGGCGAAAGAAATGCCTCCTCGTCCGCGAGTTGGTTGAGTTCGTTGACCGACAGCCCGCGCGCCTCGGCGATCGTCGACATGAACCGGTCATTTACCGTTTCGAGGAGGGCCGTCAACTGCTCGCGGTTCGGCTCCGAGAGGTCCTCCCGTACGAAGGGCTCGCCAGCGCTTTTATACTTGCCCGCCCGGATGAGTTGGGGTTCCACGTCGAGCCGCTCGAAGGCGCCGTCGAAGAAGGTGAGAATAGTGGCAAAGCCGTTGTACTCGAAGGAAGACTGCGGGGCCGTGAAGACGCTGTCCGCGGCACTGGCCACGAAGTATCCCTTCTCGGTCATCCCGAATTCGTCGCTGGAGGCGATGACGGGCACGCCGCTCCGCCGGGTCTCAAGCACAGACTGGCGGACTTCTTCGAGCGTCGCCCACCCGGCCGAGAGGCCCTTTAGCCGGAGCCACACCGCTTGGACGCGAGAGTCGGAGCGCGCCTTTTGGAGGGAGGCCTGCAGGTCGCGCAGGTCGTAGGCGGGTCCCCCGCCAAACGCCCGCTGAAAGGGATCGTCCGTCACGCGTTCCGGCACGTCCCCCTCCAGGGGCACCGTGAGGATCGAGCCAGGCTGCACGGTGGGGGCCTGTCCAGACGACAGGGACAGGGCAAAAAAGAAGAACACAAAGAAAAAGACGACGAGCCCAAGCGCCAGGAGGGTGCCAATGACGCTGGCGGCGAGGGTGGAGAGGAAACGCATGAAGAAAGAGGGCGGATCTGGAAGTAAACGGGCGGTACCGCGCTGTGCAGAGGCAACTAGTGCATGTGTATTCGGACGGAGGGGACACCGTTTCGGGGGCTCAGCGTTTCGGGCCGCTCCTGTTCGGAGGCGTGAAGGAGCCCCAGTGTGGACAGGATCCATAGACGATCGTCCCTAATCCCGGACTGTATAGACGCGGAGGCCTTAGACTGGAGACACGCATTTTAACTGCGAGAGAACAGAGGCGCCCGATGGAAAAATGGAAACTCAAAACCAGTCGTTAAGTACACGAACTGACTTCTGGTTGGCCATGCCTCGACGGGTGGGTCCAGTTTTTCCCGCCAATGGACCCGTTGATTATGCTCGCACCGCTAGGCCGACAGATCGCATAATGGACCGGGAATCCGTGTGTGCCCCACTGCTTCTCAGAATACCGTGAGCCCTGTAGAACACACCGACGATCGTCCTTCACTCAGCGAGCGCGAACGCAATATCCTCCGCCTCGTCGTAGAGCAGTTCGTTGACACGGCGGGACCTGTGGGGTCGCGGTCGCTCGCGAAGGCGAGTACGATGGACCTCAGTGCCGCCTCCATCCGCAACACCATGGCGGATCTAGAGGACATGGGCTACCTGGATCATCCCTACACCTCTGCCGGCCGAGTGCCCACGAAGCTGGGCTACCGTACGTTTGTGGACGAACTCATGGACACCCCAGAGCTCTCGGAGGTGGAGCGGGAGGTGCTCAAGGTGAAACTCGCCCGCCTGGTCAGCGACACCGATGAACTGCTCAGCGAAAGCACACGCCTCCTCAGCAAGCTCACGAACCTTCTCGGCATTGCCCTGTCACCGCGTCTGTCGACCGCCGTCATGGAGCGGCTTGATATTGTGCCCCTGTCTAGCGCACGTCTCATGTTTGTCCTGAGCCTGAAGGGAGGGCTCGTGAAAACGGTCGTGCGTCGCTTTGAGCCGGACCTGCAGCGGTCCAAGATTGACCGCATTGTGTCGCTCCTTAACGAGCGCATTGCCGGCCTCACCCTCCGCGAAATTCGGGAAACCTACGATGAGCGCCTCAAAGACCTCCCCGACGAGACTGGGCTCGTTCAGCTCGTTCTGGACGAGGCCCCGCTCCTCTTCAGTGAGCCAGATGAAGGTCGCCTGCAGTTTGACGGCACACAGAACATTCTGTCCCAGCCCGAATTCCAGGAGCCGGATGACGTGCGCCAGCTCATCGAAACCATCGAGGACGAGGACCGCGTGGTGCAGGTCCTGGAAAACTTGTTCGAGGCCAACCCCGACGCTGTAGGACAGGCTGTCGTGCGCATCGGCAGTGAGGCCGACGAGGACGAGATGGGGGATTATTCCATCGTTCTCTCGCCTTACCAACTCGGCGACACGGTCGGCTCCCTCGGCGTAATTGGACCGAAGCGAATGGATTACGGTCGAGCGGTCGCTCTCGTCGAGAACATGGCCGCGGTCGTGAACCGTCCCTCGGACGACGAGACTGAAAGCTCGTCTGTACCGTCCTGAGTTGCGATGAGGGCTGGACGTCGTCCAACCATTCGAGGTGGGAGAGGGATACCATGGCGCGAGCCGTGACGGCCCTGAGCCTGAGAAGCCCGGGAACGTGTGTCGCGCATCCGGCTCGCCCCTGTGAAAGCAGAGCGGCCTCGCTTCCCGACCGCATTCATCCCTACATCGTGCACTCGTGCAGAATCACGAACATGCCTACGGTCGCTGGCCCGTGCCGGCGACCCTTTCGTGTCTGCCGTCGTGTCTCCCTTTCCCGTCCGATTCCGCCCTACAGTGAGCACAGATCAGACCAACGGCTGCCCGATGACCGACGAACCGACGCAGAACGCCGACAATACCGATACAGAGGCCGCCGACCCGGCTGTGGAGACCGAGCCGGAGGCGGCCGAGTCGGAAGCCTCTGAGGCCCCCGAAGAGGTCGAACGTCTCCAAGAGGAGTTGGAGTCTTTGAAAGCGGAGCGCGACGAATTGAACGATCGCTTGCTCCGGAAGGCCGCGGAGTTTGAGAACTTCCGCCGCCGTATGGACCGGGAGAAAAAACGTCGTCGCGAGGCCGGTAAGATTACGGTTCTCGAGTCAATGCTGGAGGTGATGGATGACTTTGAGCGGTCCCTCGACGCGGCCCATGACCTCGACGACGCAGAAGATCCTGAAGCGGCCTACGAATCCTTGAAGGGAGGTGTGGAGATGGTCTTCCAGAAGTTTCAGGACCAGCTTGAGTCTCTCGGGGTGGAGCCCATTGAGGCGGAAGGCGAGCCGTTCGACGAGCAGTTGCACGAGGCGATGATGCGCCAGCCGTCCGAGGAGGCGGCGCCGGGCACGGTCCTGGAAGAGATTCAGAAGGGGTACACCATGGGCGACCGCGTCATACGCCACAGCCGAGTGGTCGTGGCCGCGGAGCCCTCGGAGCATTCCAATTAGCTGACCGGTTGCTCGGTGAGCCACCGGGCATAGCGGGCATCGGAGATCGACGTTGGCGACATGTTCTTTTTCTCAACGACACTGTACCGCATATGCCGCGCGACTACTACGACGTTCTGGGGGTGGACCAAGACGCCTCCGAAAAGGAAATCAAGAAGGCGTACCGCAAGAAGGCGATGGAGTACCACCCGGACCGTAACCCGGATGACCCGGAAGCGGAGAAGAAGTTTAAGGAGGCCTCGGAGGCCTACGAGGTGTTGTCGGATTCTGAGCAGCGTCAGCGCTACGATCAGTTCGGCCACGCCGGCCTGGGAGAAGACGGCGGCGGTGGACGCGGACGTGGGCGTGGGTTCCACGACATTGAGGACATCTTCGACGCCTTCAGCGACATCTTTGGTGGCGCCCGGGGCGCTGGTCGCGGGCGTGGGGGGCGTGCGGATCGTGGGCGGGGACGGCCCGGTAGCGACCTGCGCGTGTCGCTCTCCCTCACGCTCGAAGAAATCGCGGAGGGGACGGAGAAGAACCTCCGGCTCCAGAAGTACCTAGAGTGTGAGTCGTGCGATGGAACGGGGGCGGAGGGCGGCATGGGCGGCCAGAACTTCTCGATGTGTCCCAAATGCGACGGGACCGGCGAAATCCGTCAGGTTTCCCGCTCGGTATTCGGGCAAATGGTGAACGTGCAGCCGTGCCCGCGGTGTGAGGGAGACGGCCGCATTATTGAGAATCTGTGTGACGAGTGCGGCGGAGAAGGGCGCGTGCAGGGAGAAGAGTCGATCTCGATCAATGTGCCTCCGGGGGTAATGGAGGGCAACTACCTGACCCTCGCCGAGGCCGGCAACGCAGGCCTTCGCGGTGGTCCCTCGGGGGATCTGCGCATTGAAATTGAAGAGGAGCCCCACGAGCATTTTGAGCGGGATGGGCTCGACATCTACTACGACCTGCACCTGTCCTTTCCCGAAGCGGCCCTCGGCACTGAGGTGGACGTACCCACATTGAAGGGACAGGCCCGGTTGGAGGTGGACCCGGGCGTGCAGGCCGGTAAGATTCTCCGCATGCGGGACCGTGGCCTCCCGGACCTGGAAGGCAGCGGACAGGGCGACCAGATGATCCGGGTGCACGTGTGGACGCCTCAGGAACTGACGACCGAAGAGCGCGAACTTCTCGAGCAGCTCCAAGATCACGACCACTTTCAGCCCAGCCCCGGCGACGAGAAGACCGAAAAATCTTTCTTCCGCCGGGTTTCCGACGTCTTCTCGTAACAGACACCTTTTCGTAACAGATCGTCTCGGTGTGAACGGCGGGCCTCTCTTGCCATTCAACGGAGCCTATTCCGACGACGCGCCTATTTGGGGCCTGCCTCCCGATAGGGCCCGGCTCGTTTTTGTTTGCACGCATTGAGGCTGCCACCCCATGGCTGAAGACCCGGATACGTTTCGTGCCACGATGCGGCGGGTGCCCTCTCCTGTCGTCGTGGTAACTGCTCAGGGGCCCCAAGAGGCCCGCGGCATTACGATCGGCTCATTTTCGAGTGTTGCGCTCGATCCACCCCTCGTAAGCTTCAATGTTGCCTGCGAGGCACGGATGCTTGACGTGATGGAGGCGTGTCAACGATTTGCCGTGCACGTGTTGGGGGAGGAACAGGCCCACCTTGCCAAGCAGTTCGCGGTGCCTGATTTAACGGGGCCGGAGCAGTTTGAGGCGGTACCTTACACGCGCGACCCGGACGGGACGCCCATTCTGGAGGGGGGGTCCGCCGTGCTCCGATGCCGGCCCCACGACTCGCTTCCGGCTGGCGATCATCGGCTCTACGTGGGACTCGTGGAAGAGGTGGAGCAGCGCCCGGACCGGGGGGCAGTTCTCTACTACAAGAGCAGCTACCGCGGCGTGGGCAACGAGCTGCGGTCCACCCGGTTGGCGCCCGTAAACCGTGTGTCCAGCGACTCGTCCTGAGCTCCCACCCCAAAAAAGGCAAAGTCATAACGGGTGGGGTCCGACGAGCAGAAGTGCCGACAAATCGCTGTGAGGCGACGAACCGCCGTCCAGTCATTGCTTTTCCGCTCCAAGAGCCCCAGCGCACGTGCCTGACGTCCCACGTGGACGTCGACCGGCAGCATCAGCTCCGACGGGTCGAGTACGGACCACAGATTCAGGTCAACCGGCCCCGGCCGCACCATCCAGCGTAGGTACATGTTGAGCCGCTTGCATGCGCTGCCCGCCTCGGGCCGCGCTAGGTGTTTGCGCAGGCGCTGTGGGGTGCTGTCGTTAATGGTGAGCAGCGTCGTGCTTACCCCCTGGATCATTGAAGCGACGGGCGACGCGTCTGCTTGATCCGTCGGGGGACGGTGCGCCGCGAAGAGGTTCTCTACGGTTTCGTGTCGGTCGAGCGCAGCGCATAGATTGGCGGTCAGCCAGCGCGCGTCGACGGGTTGAAAGGTGCGGTGGACGAACCCGTCGAGGGCATCGGCGTCGTGGTCTGGGTCAAACGTCCGCACGAAGCGGTAGGGGGCGTAGTCCATGCGCTCACACAGTTCCTCCAGCTTGCGGAGCATCACGTCGCGCCGGCCCCAAGCTAGCAGCGCCGCGTACAGCCCAATGACGGCCTGGTCGCGCGGGTCATTGAACGCGTGCGGGATGGAAATGGGATCGTCATCGATGAAGGCCGGCTGTTCGTGCCGGTCGACCAGCGTGTCGAGATACGCGTGCAGGGCGTCGAGGGAAGCCACAAACGTGCATTTAGGCCTTGTTGGAACGCTGCGCCGTACCCGGACGCGAAGGCGAGAGGGACGTTCCGAGCACAGGGAGGGGAGAGCACCGTGCGGGGCTTCATGGGACCGGGGTGGTTCCCTCCGCATCTCCACGCTTCCGTAACCGATTGGCCGCGTAGGCCGCGCCCGCTGCCGCCAGCCACCCGAGACCGCCGTCCACTGGTACCTGGGGCGGACTGTCGGGGGGGGCGGGAGGGGACCCCGACGATCGCTGGCGAGGATTGGGGGACGACCCGGATGGGGCGGAACTAGATGCCGAGGTGTGCTCTGCGCTGGGCTGTTGTGCAGATTTATTCGTCCGGCCCAGATGGTCCAGGGTGCTGCTCAGTGCCCGAACTTGACGTCTGATCGTAGACGCTTCCGACTGCCACGAGGTGCTCTTCCGCGGGCCTCTGGAGTCGAGAGTGGAGGACAGCGGGGCGCGATCCATATCTGCAGTCCCGCTGGGGACGGACGCCGAGCCGTTGTCCGCCAGGTGTCGGTCTGCTGGTTTGGAATTGGCGTTGGGGGCAGGGCCAAGGTTGGCGTGGCTCAGGTCTGGATTCAGGTCATACAGTTCCGGGGTGGGAGACGGTGGGGGGGCAACTGGCGTGTTGGATTTGGGGAGGGCTGGAAGGCGCCCGAATGTTTGTGGGGTGGGCCGTGCCCGACGAGGGCGCTCTCGGGGTGGAGGAGTGGAGGCACGCCTTCGGGCGGAGCGACGAGCCTCAGCGGGGGCCTCTGTTTTGAACTGCACCTCCGCTAGCCGAGTTCGGTGCCAGTCGGCAAGGGACCCGGCGGACGTAAACAGCAAATACACGGTGGCTCCCACGATGAAGCCTCCGCCAATGAGCACGGCGATGGCGATGGATAAGCTACGATCGGGACCGTACGGAGAGGGACCAGACATGGAGTAGACGAGTTGTGTGGAAGTTAGGTGTGCCGGAAACCCGCCGACTGTGCAGGCTATGGGAGGGAACGATGCTTAGTCCTCTTCGGCCGTTGTGGACTGCTTCCGCAGTCGATTAGCAGCGTAAGCTGCGCCTGCGGCGGCCAGCCATCCAAGTCCACCATCGACTGGTACCTGCGATGGTGCAGCAGGCAGAGACGGGCCCTCGTTGGCGTGCTGCCTAGGAGCCGGCGCGCGCGGAGATGTCTCCGGCGCCATGGGGGAAGTTCCGGGACGGGTAGCCTCGGGGAGCTCCGCACCCGGAATTGATGGGGCGGATGGGCGGGGTCGAGTCTCCGGAGTACGCGACCCATTCCCCAAGTGCGATGGGGGCGGATGCGTGGAATGCAGGGACTCAGTCCCGTGCTGTGACTGTGCGAGAGCAAAATCGCAAGGCATAATTATGAGGCATAGACCCAGCAGTCCGGCCGGGAGGATAGATCGAGAACGATAAGCGGAGACGCTAAACATAGCGGCGGGGGATATGAGCGACAGAACGTGAATCCTCGAGATTACCAGTGCTAAGGGGGTTACCGCACGACCGTAATGCGACGGGTTTTCTGGAACTGATCGCCGTTGGCTCGCAGGAGATACAGCCCGCTGGAGAGGGTTTCCGCGTCCACTCGGAGAGCATGGGCGCGGTCGGGAGCGAGAGGGCCCTCGTGCACGGTGCGCACACGCCGACCTAGCACGTCGTAGAGGGCAATCGTCACGGACTGCTTCTCCCGGACACGGACCGAGACCTCGGCACGGCTCTGTACCGGGTTGGGCGCGACGGCCACCTTTGCGGCCGCCTTGAGTCGCACCTGCACCGCCACCGTGTCACTGCGGGTCGCCGTTCCGTCGAGGTCCATCTGCCGTAATCGGAACACGTGCCGGCCTGGGTCCAGTGGATTGGTGTGAAAGCGGTATCGCTGGGGGGTATTGGTGGTGCCGTGGCCCTCCACGAAGCCCACGGACGTGAACTGTGTCCCCTCCGGTCCGCGGTGTTCGACGTGGAAACCAGCGTTATTTGTCTCACTAGCCGTGGTCCACGTGAGCCGTGCCGTCTCGCCACCGGCCGTGGCGTTGAGTCGGGCAAGCTCCACTGGAATAGGATTAGGGTGCACCGTGAGCGTAAATCGGGCGCTGTCCGACTGCGCCTTTGTGCGGATCTGCTTCGGCGTCTTCAGCGGCGAGCGTGGGCTGGGCACCGACTGTGTCTTTGAGGTGGGCAGCGTAAACGCGTAGGAGGTGTGCACCCGGAGATTGATGGTCGAGTCCGAGACGGCGTCGTGCAGCGCGAGACTCCAGCCGTCCGGCACATTTGTCCAGGTGGGCCAGCTTAGCTGAAGGACCTCGAGTGGGGCGGTGCCCTGCAGCTGGAGAGAAAGAGGGAGTTCAATACCCTCCTCCGGCAGAGTGGACGGAATGGAGGACACCGACTGCAGGCGCAGTTTCCCGTCCACAGAGTCGCGGAAAGCCGCCGTGGCGTAGCGGCCCGCGAGAGGTGTCAGCTTCGAGGCGTCGTGCACGTCCCAGCCAGGGGTGGCGCCGTCCGGGGCATGAAGGAGCAGTGCTTCGTCGCGGGTGAGCTCCGAGCCGTCTTCGTCTTGACCCACGAGCCTGAACTCGATTCGTGGCGGGGCGTCCTCGACCGTTTTTAAATCGATTGGGTCGATACGGCGGCCCCCAGCATCGAAAGTGAGGGAAGAGGTGCCACCGGTGGTTTTCTCTACAAAAAATCCCTGGTACGGGCTCAGGAAGTCGTCGGCTGTGTAGGGGGCTGTAATCAGATCGTAGTTCCCATCGGCCGGGTCGTACACTTGCACTGTTGTATTGAAGTCCGTGCCGCCCGTCTCGATGCTAGTTCCCCCTTGTTCGATGCTTGCCGGATCGAAAGACTGACCATATGGAGTGCCGAGCAGATGAAAGCCCTCCCCCAAGGATCCGGTCGTCACGTCGTTCGTGCGGGGGACTCCGGGTACACCAAGCGTAAACGGTGGTGTATCAGTGAATTTTGTCTGGGCGGTGTCAAAAACGTACCAGATGTACCCCTGTCCACCGCCCGTCAGGTCTTCGTCCGCGGAGAAACTCGCGTCCCAGTCGGTTCCACTATCCGGGCCGCCAGGCCACCGGTAGAGGTTTGCTGCGGCATTGGGGAAGTGGCCGTCCACTCCTTGGACGAGACTGACCTTCGCGAGGGTGTCGGCGTTGACGCCGGCCACAGGGGCCGACAACATACGCCACCCCGCCCCGCCGGTAATCTCGGCGGTGGGCTGGAGGGACTGTTTTGCCCCAGTGCGACCGGGGGAACCCGGATCTCCACTTCCACTGCCGTCCTGTGTGAACCCACGCTCCCGCCGCGGGGTCGTCGTCCAGTTGGCGCCGTCGTTGTTTTGCGTAGTGCCCGTGAACACGATGGCAGCGTCGGAATTTTCCGGCCACGGATTCGAGTCCGTGTAGGTCACCTCGTCGACCACGTTGCCTTGCGGATCCAATATTTGGACCGTCGATCCTCCATTTACGAGCGAGATTTCATCGACGTAGTCCTCGTTACAATTTCTGATGCCTCCATTTGCTGCCACGTCATCGTCTCTGCAAAGGACAACGGATCCTCGTGGAGGAATTGTGGCAGAAAGACTTTCGTCTTGATCCCCATCCACGTCGAGCGTCCATCCAGCGCCGAGATTAATTGAATTCAATGTCGCGTTGTATAACTCAATGTATTCAGCGTCCTCATCCGACGCGGAGGGAGCGGGCATTAGCTCCGTAATCAGCAGGTCGCCGTTGTGCTCGCCTACGTCGTCCTCAACAGCGAGGTCGACGTGGGAGGGGGCGTCGATGAACGCGTTTCCGTCGGACGAAAGGTTCTCAAGGACGAACTGAGCCGCTTCCCGGCCTTCCGCGCCGTCGTTTTGGTTGAGGTCCAGGTTGAGCGTCTTCGTATCCCCGTCGGACGCGTTCGATGGGAAGGTGACCGTCGTCGTGGTATCTGAACTCGGAAAGCTGCTGGTAAAGTCGGCCTGATCGGTACTGCTGTTCGCGTCGTCAAACGTGACGTCCACATCCACCTCATTTCCGTCGGGATTGGAGATCTCAACAGTGAGGGCTGAGGTGCTGTCCGCCTCGTTTATGGTGCCGGTTGCACTTGAGAACTGGACCGCAACTGGGGTCACGTCCGGGGTGGGCGTTAGGTCCAAGTTGTTGAGGGCGAGTTCGTCGCGCGACCCGCTCCCGCTCGCATCGTCCGACCGGAACTGAATGAAGATGCACTCTCCGTCTGAAATGCTAACGCCGGAAACGGTTGTGCTTCGCGATCTGATTTCCCACGAGGGATTGCTGTCGCTAGCTTCAGGAGAGGTGAAGTTCAGATCCGAGAGCACCGTAAATTCGTCCTCCGATGGAGCCGTGCCGCAGGCGCCACTTGTATAGGCAGAGTTAAATGAGTTGGCTCGCTCCTCGTCGTTGAAGACCCCGATATCGTACGACAGGTCAAATTTCGTAATTTCATTTCCCGTCTTGTTCTCGTACTGCACCACGAACGTCCCGGACGTAAAATCGTCGCCTCCTGGTTGCACACCGAGACTATAGTTGTCGGTGGCGATGTCGAAGGCATAAATCCCGCCCGTTGCCTCTCCGCCTACGCTTTCACCGCGCGCAAAGTCCAAGGAGTCCGCCACGTCGCCAAACTCCATGTCTCCATTGCTGAGTCCCTTGGCAATGAACGCGTTGGAATTCAATTGTCCAGACGAGGGAGTTGGAGCAAAACCATCGCCCCGAAAGTCATCAAAGTCTTTGCTCACCTCCACGCCGCTGGTAGACAGGTCAATCTGTCCGTGCGCCGCTCGGGGCACGGTCACGGAAAAGGCGAGGAGCGCGGTCAGTAGACCGAGTCTCCACACGGGCAACGACGACAGTAAGGCGAATCGGTGCAGGCGCAGACGCATCATAGTTGAAAGAGAAGGAACCGGTCGGGAGAATCGGAGATGGCAGCGTCGGGGAGGGGGACGCTTCAAAAGTCTCAGTCAATTCAAAGTTTTGAAACGAAGTACATTTAAATTCTCGCGTCTGTTTTCCTCTCCGTTTTTCTCAGTGGGGCACGGATGGAATTTTTTAAAATAGGATATCCAAAAATCTCACAAATACACATAACCTTTGAGAATATAGAAAGTCAAGAAAAGGGCGACGAGCTGCCGGTGGGCTACGGAGGTAGCTTGGCGCTCTGCCCCCATTATGCCGCGCTTTGCCCGGACGTTTTATCCGTACGTCCGGGTAGCAGGAAGCGAAATATGTCCTTGCCTTCTGGAAAACTTGGTATGTCTCCCGGTCTCCTACCGCGCTGTATTGCCATTCCCCTCTTCGAGATGCATTATTTAAGCTAGAATTATGATTCGATAATAGCGTCCCGAATCAACTCGCGCCCCGAACATGCCCGACGACGAACACCTGCTGGACTTTGAAAAGCCCCTCGTCGAGCTTGAGGACAAGCTCACGGAGATGCGGGAGCTCAATGCGGAGACGCAGGACGACCTCTCCACCGAAATCGAAGCCTTGGAAGACCGGGTGGAGCGGCTACGCACGTCCATCTACCGCAATCTCACCCGGTGGCAGCGGGTGCAGATTGCCCGTCATCCGCAGCGTCCCTACACGCTCGATCACATTGAGGCGTTGACGAAGGACTTCACGGAGCTCCGTGGTGACCGCAAGTACGGCGACGACCGCTCCATCGTCGGCGGTCTGGCGCAGTTCCAGGGGGGGCACTTCGGGTATCATGACCGCACCGTCATGATTCTGGGGCACCAGAAGGGCCGCGACACGAAAGAGCGCAAGTACCGTCGCTTCGGCATGCCCAATCCTGAGGGGTATCGCAAGGCGGAGCGGCTGATGAAGATGGCCGCCAAGTTCAACAAGCCGGTCGTGGTACTGCTCGACACGCCCGGTGCGTATCCGGGCATGGGGGCTGAGGAGCGGGGGCAGGCCGAGGCAATCGCGCACAACCTCTTCGAGATGGCGCGTCTGGAGACGCCCATCGTAGTCGTCGTCATTGGGGAAGGAGCGTCTGGAGGAGCCCTCGGCGTAGGGCTGGGCGACCGCATTCTCATGCTCGAAAACGCCTGGTACTCGGTGATCGCGCCGGAGAGCTGCTCGCAAATCCTCTGGCGCTCGTGGGATCACAAGGAGGACGCGGCGCAGGCGCTCAAGCTTACGGCCACAGACCTGACGGAGGTGGGCATCGTCGATGAGATCGTGCCGGAGCCGGTGGGTGGGGCCCACCGGGACCCCGAGTCCACCTACCAGTCCGTGGGCATGGCCGTGGCCAGTGCCCTCGACGAACTCGATGACCTCGATTCCCAAACGCTCCTCGACCGTCGACTCGAAAAGTTCGACGCCCTCGGCGCCTACGAGTCGGCCGCGCCGATGGCCTCCGCGCAAGAGTAGTCTATTGGGCGGTCTCGTTCTCGCCTCTCACCCACCGCACCGATGGCCTACACCTATACCCACCCGCATCGCGTCCGGTACCGAGAGTGTGACCCGATGGGGGTGGTGTACCACACGCACTACCTCGACTTCTTCGAGGTGGGCCGTACCGAAGCGCTGCGTGACGTGGGAATTCGGTACCGCGACCTCGAAGACGAGGGCATCATCATGCCGGTCGTGGAGGTAGAAGTGCAGTATCACGGGCCGGCCCACTACGATGACTTGCTGCGGGTGGATGTGCACTTCGAACACCCGCCCACCGTTCGGGTCCCCATCGACTACACCGTGCGCCGCGACGGAGAGGACGAGGTCCTCGTGAGCGGGCACACCACGCTCTGCTTTATGGATACGGCGCGGCGGCGTCCCACGCAGGCCCCTGCCGCCGTCCGCGACGCTTTTGCCGCCGTGCTCGACGGGTAGAGGCGGAGTCCGGCTCGCCAGGGGCTACGCCGTCGGATCCATGATGGCGCCGATGAAGAGGATCGTCCCGGAGTGGTTCTCGCGGATGACGACGACGAAAGGCCGGTCTACAACGAACGAGGGCGGGGTAGATATTACCTCGATTCCAACCGACGTCGCCGCGCTGGTCTCCGTCCCCTCCTCGTCGACCCGGAGGAAGGTCTTGTGCTTCACCTTGTCGATGGCCAGGGACGTGTCGGCGATGCCCCGAAAGCTGGCCCGCTTCGTGAACGCGACCCCCATCCCCAGGTCCCTGAGCACGTCGTTGAGCGTCTTCTTGTAGCGCAGCATGAACCTCGGCATCTTCAGGCGACTGAGCGACTGCGGGGCCAACCCCTCGGTCACCTGCGTCCACGTGTCGGCATTCAGGCTGTCGACGACCGACCGAACCGATACGTCCTCGTAGGGGAGCAGAATCGTCATGCTGTAGAGGCTATCCCCGTACGCGATGTCGACCGCCCGGAACTGCTCAGTCTGGTAGGTGGGGTGCACCACATCCTCTGTTTTCTCCATCATCGGGACCGAAATGGTCGATCCGTCGGCCCGCCGGAACGGTTCGTCCTCTGTCTTTGCTGGGTCGAATTGATCCCGCCACGGTCCCTTGAAATACGTGGCGTTGATGAGGTACATCACGATGTCGCGCGGAATCCGACTGGGGACGATCTCCGCGATCTTGCCGTGCGTCTCCTCGTTCACCCAGCTGTTGATTTGGTCGGAGGCATCCGAGGTGGAAAAGTCGACCTCCCCTACTTCGGCGTCGAAATGGGTCCGATTCGTGTCAATAAAGGCCCGCTTCACCGGGAAATCCTCGCGGTACCAGATGGAGTTGGCAAGCTCCATCTCTACGCTTGGGTCGAGCCCCTCCAGCAGGTCGATGAGTCCGCGGTAGGCATCATTGATCTCAGCGGATGAGAGGTTTTGCTTCTCCAGTGCGTCTTCCATCGCCGCCCGAGTCTTTCCACGCGCCCCATTCAGGGTCATGCCGAGGGCCATCGAGACGCTGAGGGGGGAGAGGAAGACATTCGTTGACGCATCCTCCGCCTCCATGGTGGCCCGCAGCAGCTTAAGCCCGAACGTGTTGTCGGTGTCGACGACCTGTTTCTCGGTCGCCGTGAGGGACCGTGGGGGCGGGGCGTCCTTCGGCTCGCCCGAACCGATCGTATCACAGCCCGCCCCGAGAAGGAGAAGAAGGCCAGTTACGGCGAGAAGTTGAACAGGGAGGAGACGGTTCAGCAGACGAAGGGCAGGCATGGCAATCGAGACGACGTAGATGAGCAGTCCACGCATTGTTGTGAGGACGTTGGTATTGTGATACCCGTCGGCGCCACAAAATAACCAGGGGATGTTCGTTGACGAACGGGGCCGGTGGTGTCTACCTTTCAGGTATGCCGTACTTCCCTCCGGCAGTCCATTTTGCGCGATTACCCTCTCCCGAATATGGCCACGCTTCTCTTCCACGACCGGTACCTCAACTACAATTTTGGTCCGGAGCACCCATTCAGCCCCGTCCGGCAGAAGATGACCCTGGACCTCCTTGATGCCTTGGGGCACCCCGTCGACGCAGAGGTGCCTCCGGTGGCGAGCCGCGACGATGTGCGGCGGGTCCACAGCGAAGCGTTTGTGGCCAAGGTTGAGGCGGCCTCAAACGGCACTGCGCCGCCTCGGGCGCGATCCTTCGGGCTGAATACGGGCGACGTGCCGGTCTTTGAGGACATGGACGCTGCCACCCGAGGCTTGGTTGGAGGAACGCTGCATGGGGCCCGCTTGCTGGCGGAGGGACAGGCGAAGCGCGTGCTTCAGCTGGGCGGCGGTCTCCACCACGCCCGCGAGGAGGAGGCCTCTGGCTTTTGTGTCTACAACGACCTCTCCGTGGCCATCGATGTGCTTCGAGAGCACGACCTCCGCGTGGCCTACGTGGATGTCGATGTACACCACGGCGATGGCGTCCAATTTTTGCACTACGACGATCCAGGAGTGCTCACCCTGAGCCTCCACGAAACTGGGCGGGCCCTCTTTCCGGGGACGGGAGGGATCGAAGAAATTGGGAAAGGTCCCGGAAGGGGATTTTCGTTGAACGTCCCCCTTGCCCCATTCACCGAGTCCGAAAGCTTCCTCGACGCCTTCGAGCGCGTGGTCCCGTATGCGCTGTCGCATTTCCAACCTGATGTACTCGTGGTCCAGTGCGGGGCCGATGCCCACTTCAACGATCCCCTGGCCGATCTCCTGCTCACGACGCGGGCGTACGAACGGATTTTCCGTCGCCTCCTCGTCTTATCCGATGAACACACGGACGGCCGTCTCCTCTGCACGCTCGGCGGCGGCTACCGGCTCGACAGCGTCTCACGCATCTGGGCCCTGCTCGGATTGCTCATCCAGGACCACGATTTGCCCCGGACCGTCCCCGAGGGGTATCGCACCCGCTGGGAAGCCCGCCTCGACGATCCGCTCACCCCCACCCTACACGATCGCGAGCGTTCCTTTGAGGTGGATCGGCGCGCGTCGATCGAGGACGAAAATCGTCGTGTCAGCGAGCAGGTGCTTGAACAGGTCGCGTCGCACTGGCGCCACGCCTAGCGTCGGGCCGCCCGTCGGACTTTTACACCTCGTACTGGTCGGGTAGATCATTTTCGTAGAGCACCACGTCGCCCGCTTCAAGGTGCGGTGTGAGGAACTCCTGCGCTTCGGAGAGGCCGGAAAAGACCTTCACGCGCTCCTCTGGAAACTGCGCCGAGGACAGGCCTTCCTGAATGGGGGCGGTCTGGTCGTCCCCCACAAGCGCCACTAGGTCGAGGTCGTGCTGCGCGATAAACCGGCCGAGGGCCTCGTTCTCGTCCCATTGTTGTTCGCCGAGTTCGACCATGCCGGGGGTCACAATTACGCGCCGGTTGCCCTCCATTTCGCTCAGGATTTCAACCGCGTTGCGGGCGCCTACAGGGTTGGAGTTGAAGGCGTCATCGATGATTGTGACCCCGTTTTGCTGGCGGAGTTGGAGGCGGTGCTCGATGGGCTCGATGCGCCGTGCCGCGTGGGCCATCTGGCGCAGCCGCAGTCCCATGGAGCGACCCACGGCCACGGCGAGAAGCACGTTGAGTACGTTGTGGCGGCCCAGGAGTTGGGTCTGGAACGGGACGGCGGTTCCCGTGTCGTCCGTCACCTCGAAGGTCGTGCCGGTGGTGTCGTAGCGGATGTCGGTGGCGGTGAGATCTGCGTCGGGATGCCCCTCGGTCGACACCCGCCATACCGGACCGGGCGCGCGCTCGGCCATCGCCGCCACCCGGTCGTCGTCCACGTTCAGGATGGCGGGGCCGTCCGGGACGGTTCGCTCCACGAGTCGTCCCTTCTCCGTCGCAATCCGGTCCTGCGTGCCCATCGTTTCGAGGTGCGCTACGCCCACGGTCGTCACGACGGACGTGTCCGGTGCGGCGATGTCGCAGAGCTCGTCCATATCCCCTGGGTAGCGGATGCCATATTCCAGCACCAACACCTGGTGCTCCGGCCGCAGGTGCTCATTGACGGCCAGGCAGAGCCCCATGGGCGTGTTGTAGGAACTCGGGGTGGCGTACACGTTGTACCGCTGCCGCAGAAGCTCGGCCGTGATGAATTTGGTGCTCGTCTTGCCGTACGAGCCGGTGATACCCACGACTGTAAGGTCGGAGCGGTCGCGCAGCCGGCGGCGCGCCTGTCGCTTGAACCCGTTCTGGATGGCGGTTTCGAGGGGGTGCATGAGCGCCGCCCCGAGGGCGACCCACAGCGGGGCGCCCAGGTCGGCCACCAGAAAGCCCCCCAGGTACCACAGCAGGCCCGTGGGGGTCCCCAGTGTCCATCCGTACAGGCCCCCGGCGGCAACCGGGAGGAGGGCCCAGAGGCCAACAGGGATCGCCAGGCGCGTCATGCGGTCGGTGAACGCGAGTGGCTTTTTTTCCTGGCTTCGGTAGCGACGAGACGAGATGAACACCACCGCCCACGCAGGTAAGACGCCGAGGGCGACCGTGGCCGGATCGACGACTGAGACGCCGAGCCTCCCGAGCAGAAGCACGGTCGCGCCGGCTCCATGTGAGGGGCGCACGACCGTCGTTCCCATGTGGCGGGTCAGCCAGCGGCCGTACCGGCCGAACTTGTAGGTTTCGAGCTGAAAAATGTGGAGAAAGAACCGGACGCGCCGGCCGGCCCGCCACCCCGCGAACAACGTCGCAATGACACCGAGAAGAACGAGGACAGTCGTCATACCGCTGTACACCAGGGTCGTGAAAGGCGCACGTCTCGATTATGGAACACCGAGCCTCCTAAACATTGGGCGCGTGGCTCCCTGGTGCAAGGGGAAGGAAGGAGCGGCCCTACGAGTTTTCCAGGAAATGCCGAAGCCCTGAGATTACCACGTCGGGTTGATCGAGGTGCCCAAAGTGCCCGGCCCCTTCCAGCTTCACGAGGCCACAATCGTCGATGTTCTGTTCCATGACCCCCATCTGTCGACGCGAGATTGCCTCGTCCTCGGTTCCCCAAAACAGTAGGGTGGGCACGTCGATCTTGCGGAGCGTCCCGTTTAGGTGGTGGTTCACGGTCTTAACGAATGTCTCCCGCATGACGCCCCGTTGCGCATTGTAGTCGGCAGAACCCAGCAGGCGCCATGCAAGTGAATGGCGGAGCCAATCCTCAGCAGGGACCTGGAGGGGAGAAGGAAGCGCCTGCACCGGGGCCTTGAAAGCGCGGGCCAGGCCCGACCGCAGATGGTAAGCCCACGAGCGCTTAGGTTGTACCCCCGATGGGCTGATGAGGGCGAGCCGCTCGATAGGGGAGGACGGCTGACTGGCCATGTACAGCGCAATGCGCCCCCCGTTCGAGTGTCCTACAATCGTGACGCTGCTCTGAACCTTGCTTTGGATATACTTGTTCAGCAACTCGGCGTGCTCGGGGACGCCCCACGGTTCGGGGGGGGGCGGTGATCCCCCATGCCCCGGCAAATCGATGGCGTGGGTCCGGTAGGTCTCCGATAGGTCTCGGGCGATCGGGCGCATGTCGTTTCGGCTTCGCCCCCAACCGTGAAGTAAAAGGAGGGCGGGGCCGTCCGGAGGGCCCTGAACCGCGACGTTCAAATTGGAATCGCTCACAGAGAAGCCGAACGTCGGGTGAAGAGAGCAGTGAGCCCGCCGTTCGGGAAACCATCCTTGGGGGTGGGCGTTCCGGAATTTGAATTCTACCCTGTCTTCTGGCTTCGTGCCAGGTCCCAGCCTCCAGTTGGGCGTCACGGCCCACATGAGTGCCGGGAACCGTCCTCACCGGCGTGAGGATGTACGACTCCCTCGCGTAACCCCACGGGCACAGTCACGACTCGTTGTCCCTGCGGACGCGTGAAGCTCCATCGGGTGGGATCGCTGTAGAACGGGATTATTATGGAAGTGGAAACTGTCTGCCTCGACGCTTGGAGGGACAGTCCCCTCAGCCCCCAACGCCGCGAGGGACGTCACGGTGGGCAGAAAACATCCGTTGTCACGATGGTTGACTCCTCTGCTGATTTTTGAATTTGCACACTCAGCATCGTCCCGGGGATGCGCCGGCCCGGGAGGCCTCAACGGGTCTAGTCGGAAGGAGCGCCCGCAATCTCCGGCAACCGGCCGCTTCCTGGACATGAACCCCCCCGAAGCGGACGGGCTTTTGGGAGGGATTTCTGCCGAATGTTAGTGTGCCGGAGAGATCGAAGCGCCCTCTTCAGTATCCCCCACAGACGGACTTTAGTCATCGGAGGGGCGGTATGCGTCCCTTCACATAGCGTATCGGCAACGCCTTCACGCAGAGGCGTTGTCGGATTCATCATTCATCGCAAAACCGACTATGTCAGAAAACGACAACAAATCATTTCGACGGCTCCTTGAGCTTATCGGCGAGAAAAAGTACGGCTTCATGCGTGAGCTGCGGCCGGATCTACCGAAAGACGAGGACGACCCGTTTATGCCCCCGCCCCTCATCAGCAAGTTCAACCTCCGCGACGGCGTCGTCATTGAGGGTGACCTGAAGCCTGGGCGCAAAGGCGGCATGCAGGTTGGCTGGATCGACACCGTCATGGGCATGCCGCCTGGCGAGTGGGCCCAACTGAAAGACTTCGACCAGGGGGCAAGCATCTACCCGGACGAAAAGCTTGACCTCATCACAGGGGCCGACGATGAGTCGATGCGGGTGCTCGATCTTGTTGCCCCCTTGGGCAAGGGGCAGCGAGCCCTCATCGTTTCCCCTCCGCGGGCGGGCAAGACTGTTTTGCTCAAGGATATCGCCGCGGGCGTCACGAAAAACCATCCGGAGTGCGAGCTCGTCGCGCTGCTCGTGGACGAGCGGCCCGAAGAGGTCACTGACTTCCGCCGCACCACGGAGGCGCAGGTCTTCGCGTCGTCCAACGATCGGGGTGAGGACAACCACGTGCGCGTTTCGACGCTGGCGCTTGAATACTCGAAGCGGCTCGTGGAGACGGGAAAGGACGTCGTGATTCTTCTCGACTCCCTGACCCGGCTCGGGCGCACCTTTAATCTCTGGGTCGACGGCAGTGGGCGCACCCTCTCCGGCGGACTCGACGCCGAAGCACTGAAGGTGCCGCGCCAGATCTTCGGTTCGGCCCGTAACATTGAGGGTGGCGGTTCGCTTACGATCATCGCCACCGCGCTCGTTGACACCGGGAGCCGGATGGACGAGGTCATCTTCGAGGAGTTCAAGGGCACCGGCAACTCGGAAATTGTACTCGACCGTGAGATGGCGGACAAGCGCATCTTCCCGGCCGTGAACCTCCGCGAAAGCGGGACCCGAAACGAAGAGCGGCTCCTCGGTGAGGTGCGGCGCAAGAAGCACAACCAGCTGTTCCGTGCCCTCAATTCGCGGGCGCCCATCGAGGCGATGCAGGCTTTGTTGCGTCATCTGCGCAACAGTCCCTCCAATGCGCACCTGCTCAATGAACTGGTGCCGGAGTAGGAAGGACAGTAGGGATCAGCAGGACCCCTTCAGGCCATGCGCGGGAGATGGCGGGCGATACGGTGGAGTATCACCGATTCCGAGCCCCGGGCGATGCGTTATAGACACAGGGACGAATGTGTCTGGAGAGCGTATCGCCCCTCCATCGGATTTCCATCCCCCATGTCCCCCCCCGATCCTGACGCTGCTTCCAACGATTCTTCCCCCTCGGAGGAGACAGAAGAGCCCGATTTGCTCTATCATGTCCCCATCCACGAGTGGGACGAGTCGGACCAGCCCCGTGAGAAGCTTTTGAAGCATGGGCCTACCGTCCTCTCCGACGCGGAAGTACTGGCGCTCCTCCTTGGCTCCGGTACCCGCACCAGCGACGGTCCCGTCTCGGCCGTCGAGCTGGGGCGCTCGCTCCTCCAGAGCTACGGCTCGCTGCACGAGGTCTCGCAGCGGAAACCCAAAGAGCTGACCCGGACGCGGGGTGTGGGGCCGGCCAAAGCCACCAAGCTTGCCGCCGCGTTCGAGGCGGGGCGCCGGGTCGAGTCGCAGCGGCAGCAGGACGAGCGCGTGCAGGTGACCTGCCCCGGCGACGTGGCCGACGTCTACGGCCCGCTCCTGCGTGACCTGGACAAAGAGGTCTTCAAGGTTGTGCACCTCAACACGGCCAATGTCATCATCGGCGACTACACCGTGAGCGAGGGCGGCCTCTCGTCGAGCGTCGTCGAACCCCGAGGCGTCTTTGAGCAGGCCATCCTCGACGACGCGGCCGCGGTCATTTGTCTTCACAACCACCCCTCCGGCAACCCTGAGCCCAGCCGCGAGGACATCCGCATCACACGGCAGCTCGTCGACGCGGGCGACACGATGGGTATTCCGGTGCACGACCATCTCATCATCGCCGGCACCGATCACACGTCGCTAGCGGAGCGTGGCGTCATCGGGTGAAAGCATTGGTCATTGAGGGTTTTCAGCATTGCGGGATTTCTTCTTCGCTAAAGACCAAATGACATAATGAGCAATGATTCTCTTTCCTTCGGAAAACTGGAAGATCGCCTGATCGACTTTGCGGGGCGGACTAGGGCAGTGGCGGATGTATTGCCGGAGGCTTCGTTGGGATAGTACATTGCAAATCAGACCTTGCGCAGTGGGACATCGCCGGCACCGAATCACTCGGAGGGCTGTGTCGTGGAGAGCCGTCGTGACTTTGCCCACAAGCTGAGCGTCAGTCTGAAAGAACTGTGCGAGATCAAGACGTGGCTCCGCATCATCCGAAAGACTGGGGTGCTTCCCGCTAAGCGACTCCCCAGGATCACCGACGCAACGGATCAGCCCTGCGCCATCCCTTCGCAGTTGGTTCACACGGCGAAGGAGAAAATCTGAGGACGATAGGCGGACGTTCCTCTCGCCAATGCTCAATGAACAATGGGCCCTCCCCATTGCATCCAGTAAAGGCGGTTGATAGACTTTAAGGACCCGCACAGCATTCTTCGTCACCACTGTCCCCAGCGTCCATGAGCGACGACTTGTTCGACACCATCGTCTCCCTCTCCAAGCAGCGCGGCTTCATCGTGCAGTCGTCGGAGATTTACGGCGGCCTGAGCGCCACCTACGATTACGGGCCGATGGGGGTTGAGCTCAAACGCAACGTCAAGGAGAAATGGTGGCAGTCGATGGTCTACCAGAACGACGACATTGTGGGCCTCGATGCCGCGATCATGATGCACCCGAAGACGTGGGACGCGTCCGGGCACACGGAGGCGTTCAACGATCCGCTCATCGACGACAAGGCCTCGGGCAACCGCTACCGTGCCGACGAACTGATCGAGAACTACATTCGCGACCTGAAGGAGACGGGGGAGGAGGAGCACGCGAAGGAGGTCCACGAGCGACTGGTGGAGGCCCTGAATGCGGGCGACGACATGAACGACGCCCTCCACGCCATCATCATGGACGAGGAGATTCCCGCGCCCGAGTCCGGTGCGTTCGACTGGACGGACGTGCGCCAGTTCAACCTCATGTTCGAGACGCAGATGGGGCCGGTGGACGGGCAGAAGGTCTTCCTGCGGCCCGAGACCGCGCAGGGCATCTTCGTCAACTTTCATAACGCCCGCGAGCCGGCGCGCCTGCACGTCCCCTTTGGCGTGGCGCAGATCGGCAAGGCCTTCCGCAATGAGATCGTGGCCCGGCAGTTCGTCTTCCGCATGCGGGAGTTCGAGCAGATGGAGATGCAGTACTTCGTGAAGCCGGGCACGGAGCTCGACTGGTACGAGCAGTGGAAGGAGCGCCGGATGGAGTGGCACGAGAGCCTCGGCATCGATCCGTCAAACCTCCGTTTTCATGAGCACGAGCAGCTCTCGCACTACGCCAATGCGGCCGTCGACATTCAGTACAACTTCCCGATTGGCTGGAAGGAGCTGGAGGGCATTCACTCGCGGACCGACTACGACCTGAGCCGGCACGAGGAGTACTCGGGCAAGAAGATGTCGTACTACGACCCCTGGGAAGAGGAGCGCTACACGCCGTACGTGGTGGAGACCTCCACGGGGCTCGACCGGACGCTCTTCATGCTCCTCTGCGACGCCTACTACGAGGAGGAGGTGAAGGGCGACACGCGCTCGGTGCTCCAGTTCCACCCGGAGGTGGCGCCCGTCCGCGCCGGCATCTTTCCGCTCACGGACAAGGAGGGACTCCCCGATATTGCCCGCGACATCGAGACCGATCTTAACCAGCACTTCAACGTCCGCTACGACGACCGCGGCTCGATGGGCAAGCGCTACCGTCGGCAAGACGAGGCGGGCACGCCCTTCTGCATCACCGTCGACTTCGACACGCTCGACGACCAGACCGTCACCGTGCGCGACCGTGATACGATGGAGCAGGACCGCGTGGCGATCGACCAGCTTGCGACCTATATCTTCGACCAGACCCGCAACTGGGAGGCCGACAAGTAAAGGATTGGAGGTCGAAAATCGCGGAGCGCGAAGAGAGGCCGGGTCTTAACGCCTTACCTGACGATCACGTGTTCGCTCGCAAGTGCGTCGATCCGGTCGGATGCGTAGCCGAGCCGTTCTCGTAGAACGGACGACGTGTGCTCGGCGTAGTGCGGCGGGGCGGACAGAGATGGAGAGGTGCCGTTAGGATGGGGAAAGGCCGTCTGCCGGAGGCCCGACAGGTCGTCCCCTGAGTCGAGAGTCATGGCCTGGGCAGCTGTCTGCTCGAAGACGGCGGGGACGTCACGTACTGAACCGGCGGGCACGTTGTGTTCGTGCAGGGCCGCAAGTAGGGCGTCGTGGTTGAGCTCTCGGATGCGGTCCGCCAGTGCAGCGTAGAGAGCCTCGCGATGGTCGACCCGGTCGGCGTTCGTCGAGAATCGTGGGTCCTCGGCCAGTTCTGGACGCCCAAGCACTTCGCATAGTGTCCCAAACTGGCGGTCCGTGCCTACGGCCAGCACGATGGAAGAGCCGTCGGCGGTGTCGTACGGGGTGCCGTAGGGCGCGATGTTGGGATGCGCCGAGCCCATGCGCTGCGGGCTGTGCCCGGCTACGAGCCAATTGGTGGCCTGATTGGCGAGTCCGCTCACCGCGGCCTGGAAGAGCGAGACGGGCACGCACGCGCCGGCGCCGCCACGCTCACGATTCAGTAGAGCCACGAGAAGGCCCTCCTTGAGTTGGTGGGCGGCCAGTACGTCCATGAGCGCGACCGGCAGTTTCGTCGGCGGTCCGTCCGCCGAACCGTTCATGTGCATGAACCCGCTCTCGGCCTGGATGACGGCGTCGTATCCGGCACGCTTGCGGTCCGGGCCGTAGCCGGTGACATGGCCGTAGACGAGTTCGGGGTTCACGTCCGACAGCGTCTCGTAGTCGGCGCCCAGCGCCACCGCCGTTCCGGGTCGGTAGCTGGCAAGCACTACGTCGGCGTTCCGGGCGAGGTCGTGGAGAAGGGCCTGCCCATCGTCGGTCGAGAGGTCGAGGGCGAGTGACTGCTTTCCGGAGTTGCAGCAGCAGAAATAGGCGGAGCGATCGTCGCCCTCCGTGGTTAGATCGGCGGTCGGGGCCCGCCACCGACGGGTCACGTCACCGCCGGTGCGGGGATTTTCGACCTTGAGGACCGTCGCGCCGAGCTCGGCAAAGAACTGCCCCACGCTCGGGCCGGCGAGAACGGATGCGAGCTCTAGAACGAGCAGATCATCGAGCATTGTGGACAAACAGGAGATCGGGAGACCGGCACGTAATCCCCTAAGGCACACCGTCTGGGCGATACGGGTTCCATCAGACCAGTGTGCCGTCCCTGCGCCGCTGGCCCCCTAGTGCGACGGAACTCCTCAGTTGTAGGCAAGCTTCCGAATCGTCGCCATGATCTCCCGCTCTTCAGTCGCGGCCCGTTCAGGATCGCGAATGATTTGGTCTCCGACCTGCACGATCGTCGCGGTCCCGAGCAATCCGTGGAACGCAATCTGCTCCTTGAAAGGGCGGTAGATGGCCTCGTTTTCGGGGGAGGGAGTGCCTTTCTCAATCAGCAGCTGCTCGTAGAGCGTTTCCTCCGAAAGATTCACGTAGAGAATGGGAATGTCCTCTCCCTGCTGGCCTGCCGGGCGGTAGATGAGGTGAAGGTCCATGATATTGCGTCGGAGCCTGCTATTTCGCAGGGTAAACCGGTACGTAATGAACGCGTGGGTGGCACTGCTCAGAGCGAGACCCTCCCTCGAAAGCGTTGATCGGATCATCCCGAGCGATGCTGTAGTGTCGGCATCTGGGCTTCGCCGAAGCCGGACGTCCTGCCCCTCTGCCATCGCGACCACAGAGTCCGTCAGCGCGCTCGTTACCTCTCCGTCTTCAACCGGTGCAATGACCTTAATCGTTCGTTGCCACTCAGCCTGCCCGGTGGCTTCCGAGACAGGGAGGAGGAGAACGGCCGCGGCGAGCAGCACGAGCCGAAAGAAGCCAGTATTCATGGAAGACATGTTAAAGCGCATAGATCGTAAGAGGAATTGGATCAGGAAAGGACAAAACCAAAGGTGCGGCTGTTTTGGCGGAGGGGCACGTCGACCCGGGTCCCTTGGTGGTTGACGCGGACGACGTTGTTGAGGCGGACGATGATTTGGTCGCCCGACTCGGCGCCCTGTAGCTCCTGCGTGAGGACAAGTCGGCCGTCGTCCCCTAGGTCGAACGTTCCCAGTTTCTCGCTGGCCATCTGGCCCTGACGCAGGTACACGGTGGCGCTGCCCGCTCGATACCGCGCGTCTTCGGGGTGGCGGTTCTTAAACTCCCGGTCGGGCTCAACCTTGAATTCCAGCGATGCCCGACGCCGACTGATAGGATCTCCACTCGTCACCTCACCCTGCGGCCCGAACACACGGACTTGCGGGCGCGGGGGATCGATGACGGCAAACTCACGCTGTCCAAGCAACAGGTCCGATGCGCCGGAGCGCTTCAGATAGACATCGATTGTTACCCGGTCGCCCGTGGGACTGAGGGAGAGGGTGGTGCCCGGGGCGGAGCCCCCCGGCCCCTCCACGCGAAGTGATTGGTCCTCAATGCCGGGGACTGAAAGGCGGAGCCGGTTCAAACTGCGACGGTATAGGGCTTGAGCCGTCTCGGTCTTGGCCACGATCTCGGGACGCCGCACCGTAAACGATCCCGACACCGGGAAGCGCTGTGTGGTGCCGCCCAGCTGTGGGGCCTCGTAGTAGGCCTCGTACGAGACGCGCGTCTCGTCCTCCCCGGGCTCCAACAGATCATTGGTGTTCATCGTCAGCAGCGAGTCCCCCTGCGTGGAGAGGTCGCCCTGAGGGACGAGTTCGGGCTGGACGTTTGTGTCCTGCTCGGCGGTTGTGAGCTGATCAGCCGTCAGAAACGTGCGGGCCTCATAAGGCTGGCCCACCACGACGGTCTGGTCCCCCACCGCTACGCCCGTGTAGTCTTTCACGGCGTAGGTCTCCTCGGAGACGTCGAATGTGCTGACGGAGTACAGAAGGATGGGAAAATACAGCGCCAGCATGACATAGTACCGGAGCTCCTTCGTCTTATTCACGGCACTTTGGAAGATCTATTTGGCAGAGCTCGAGGTGGACGTAGGCTCGCCCGGTTGTCCCGATCCGGCCTGGCCGTTTGCGGCGTGCCCGTTCGTGGAGGCAGCGCCCGGCGAGACCGGTTCGTTGAATCGCTCCAGACGGCTGGCGGCCCGGGCGAATTGCTCGCGCAACGCCCGCATCGCCTGACGCGTCTCCGCAATTTCGTCGCCTAGGCCCTTCGACTCTTCGGCCAACTCCGTCTGAACCTCCTCCAGGGATTGGGCCATGGACGCATGGGCCTGGTGCAGGGATTGAAGATCCTCCAGGTTGTTGCCGAGTGCTTCGGACTGTGTAGACAGGCTGTCGCCCGCATCGCGAAGGTTGTCGCGGAGCGTAGTAAATTGTTCGAGCACGTCGAGCTCCTCGGAAAGGCCTTCCCGCACGGTGTGGATTTTCTCTGCGAGCCGTTCGGCCTCCTGGCTGAGCTCATCCTCCGCGCTCCGCAACTCTGAGTCTAGGGGGCTTCCGGCGTCGGGGGGAGCAGAGGCGGTCGTTTCGGCCGTCGAATCGTCGTCGCCCTCGTCGGCGGGCACGTACTGCATTTCCCGCATCATGCCCATGAGGATGAAGACGAGTGCCTCTCCCATGAAGCCGACCAGTACGACGGGCTTCCACGTGAGCATGTACCCGAAGACCTCGGCTTCGAAGGCAAAGATCTTGGCCATCACCCCGAGGATGGCTGTCGATCCAAAAATCCCGATTAGAAAGTGAGTGAGAGACCATCTGCGTTCAAGCTTGTAATCCTCTGGAGCGGTTGTTGGCATGTTGCTGAAGACATCTGTTCGAGAGAATACGTGGGGCGCAAAGCGTAGGGGAAACAGGGGCTGGTCTGCGCCAAAGGAAGCCGTTGAAGAACCCAGGGCTGCCTATTCTTGGGGCCGGGCCGTTGAAGAGCTGGAATCGGCAGGGGGCGCACTGGCGCGGCTCGTGAGCTCGCGGACACACCGGAAGCCAACGTCCACCGACGCCTGGTCCTTCGGCTGCGCGTCGCGTACCCCCACGCCGATGAAGTGGGCGGTAGAATTCCAGGCGCCGCCCCGTACGATCCGGCGCGGCTCGTCCTCGTCGGTGTGGTAGGGATTGAAGTCTGAAAGGTCGTCGTAGAGCGGAGTGTAGGCGTCTCGGGTCCACTCTGCGACGTTGCCCGACATGTTGTAGAGATGCCACTGGTTTTGCCGCATGGTGTCCACCGGTGCGGTGAACGCGTAGCCATCGATGGAGTAGCCCTCCGAGGGTTTGAAGTTGGCGAGGTACTGTCCCTCCTGGTCGCGGGTGCCGAGCCCATTCCAGGGGTAGACCCGTCCTGTGTGGCCGGCTCGCGCGGCGTACTCCCACTCCGCCTCCGTCGGCAGGCGCATGTTCTGGGCCTTGCAGTAAGCTTGGGCCTCGCTCCAGGTGACGGCCACGACCGGATATTCTGCGTAGCGCTCACTACGGAAGTAGGTGTCCCAGCTTTCCTGCGTGCGTGCCTTATTCCACGCCGTAGAGTCGGGCAGCCGCTCCTTGCGCTTCTCCGGCGAGAGCTGGCTGAGGTACTCGCGGTACTCGGCGTTGGTGACTTCGTACTGATCGAGGTAAAATGCACTGACCGTCACCCGCTTCCGTCCTGCGTTCTGGATGGAGAGGGGGTCCTCGTCGGTAAGCCCCATGATGAAGGTCCCGCTGGGGATGCGTACCGCTTCCTCAAAGCGCGAGGTATCGGCAGTCGCGCCCCGGGACGTCATCGCGCTGATCTTGGTCGGCTCCGTACGCGACGGGAGCGGGGAAGGAGTCGGGGGCGCTGTCGATTCCGCGTCCGACGAGCCGCCAAAATTGACCCTCACGCCAAAGCCTAGCAGTTGGTTCAGCGAATCGAAGGGCCCGGTGGTGCTTCCGTTGGGGGCGTCGGCGCTCCCGTCAATTGCATCGTCCGGATACGTAAAGTTGAATCGCGACTCGACAAAAAATGAGACCGAACGATCGATCGGGACACTCACGCCTCCGCCTACGGTCGGACCGTATCCGGTTTTCAGGCCGCTGAAGGTAACGTTAGCGCCCACGTCGGCGTAGGGGGAGACCGACCAGCTCGGGATGTCAAACGTGTAGCGCCCCATGAGTTGAAGGGTGTACCGGTAGGAGTCCTTGAGCCCGGTATCCCCGGCGTATCCCACAATTGGATAATTCCCAACCTGTAGACCTAGAACGACTGCCTTGGACGAGGAAAACTGGTAACCTAGTTCGCTGGTGTTCGTGAACGGGAATCCCGTGCCCCGAACGAAATCCTGAAAGTCGAGGGGATGCCCGACATTCTGCGCGGGAAAGTCGCCGGTATAGTCCGAGAATCCAATTCCGATCTTGGCGAAAAACGGGTCCTGTACCTCCTGCGATTGGGCGAGAGAAGAGGTGGGGCTGAACAGGAGGACCACCAGCCCAGGAATCATCCAACCGAAGAGTACACGCCGTAGGGTGGAGTCAGTAGGCACGCCAGACTAGTATTTTTGGAGAGTGAGGATCACGAGGATGGAAGACTGACTTCGTGACTTTTGGTGGATCAACATCCGTGCCAGTCATGAAAAAGATGACGTGTCGGGCGATCATGCACGGGGGGCGGGACAATGTTCTGGGGGACGGCCTTCACGTCTGTACTCCTCGTATGGACCGAAGGAGGGTCGACAGGGGCTCAACGACAGTAGGAGAGGCCTGCGTACCAGAGGGGCTCTTTCCACTACCGCTGAACGAGGGACATGAACCGCAAACGGCCCACGACCACCGTCATCCAGGGATGTGGATGAGGCGCAGCCGTCAAAGGGGCGGTGCAGAGAGTTGCCGGACCGCAACGGTAGGATGCACAATTCACACCGTCGCGGTCCGGTGAAGACTACACGCTTGCCCTGACTCCCGGATGCCGTCCAGGCGCTAGGGATGGGCAATCTCTACGCTCCCTGATTCAGGAGAAGGGACCACTGTTTTGGGGCTGAGAAACTCTCCCAAGAAGATTTGACCCGGACAAGGGAATTGATCTCCCGACTCTTCCGGGCACTCGCGGGACTGACTGGATTTTTGGGAGCGGTCCCCAAGCATGCGGTTGGGGATGGGACCTGGTTCCCGAGGGGAATCGCACGAGGCGAGCGGGTGGGCAAACGTGAGCCAGACAATCGGGGCGTTCGGGAGCTTGTGGGGCCTACGGAGGCGGGGGCGATTCCAGAATTGTGGGACGGACTTCTGGTCCGTCCTGGTGGTTGGAGCAACCCCAAAGAAGCCATCGGGGACTGCATCGATCATTCGGAGCCCCTATGATCCTTGCAGGCGGGGGGAGGGGACGGTGCACAGAGCGGCCCTCAGGGACGCGACTCGTTGTGGAGATGCTAATGCTCGTGCCCCGATACGGCCCCCACGTTGGAGAAGGGGCGGTCCGGGAGGCCGCACGCCTCGCATGCGCACCGTATCTGCTGGTCGCCTACATAGGATACTGGCCCGTGATAAAGTTGCGGAGCTGCAGAGCTTCCGACTTGGCCGCCTCCGAGATTTGCTTCGCGCAGTCCCGCATCGAGATGATGTCAGTGAGCTCATCGTCCTTGTCGACCACCGGAAGGTGACGGCACTCGATTTCCGTCATCAGATCCAGGCACTTCTCAAGTTGCGTCTCGGGGGTCACCGTAACCACATCGTGGGTCATCACCTTCTGCACCTCCGTCTCCTCCGAGCGGCGTCCCTCCAGCACAAGGTTGCGCATGTAGTCACGCTCCGTAAAAATGCCGGCGATGTCGTCCTCATCCATCACCAAGATGGACCCAAAGTCGTGGTCCGCCATGCGATCGATGCAGTCGTACACCGTTGTGGTCGGCGCTGCGCTGAGGACATCAGTGTCCTCGGTGAGCGTTCCTTTCGTGCGGAGAACATCCTTCACGCGGGTGTCGACAAGTTCTTCGCGGGTATCCATTGGCATGGTTGAGGTTGATCGAAGAGAAGCGGCGGGCAAACTGCAGGGAGGGTGTAGTGCTGAGTGGTTCTGAGTGTAGCCTCTCCTTGGTCGCGAGGGAACGATTCCTCTATCATGCACCGTTTTCGACTCGCCCTGTACGCGCGTTCCCTGCCTCGCCAAGACGTAACGTCTCCTTGACGCTTTTCGGGACAATGGACAATTCGTACAAGAACACGGATCGGACGCCTGTCATGATGTGTGGCAGCTACCTGTGGATTCTGAACTGCGGGGATGAAGAGTGACCGACGCGCCAGCGTCGGATGCACCTGTGCAAAACAGTTGACCGACTGAACGAGCCCGACGTGGAAGACTGGTGGAATCGAGTTCGGTATCGGGGCTACGCGCCCGTCTACGACTGGCTGGCATGGCCGATGGAACGGGGCCGGCGGCGGACGATCGAATGGCTGGCTCCCACCCCGAAAGAGCGGATCTTGCTAGTTGGGTGTGGGACAGGCGCAGATCTTCCGTATCTTCCCCGGGCGGCCCCTGTCACCATGATCGATGCGGTGCCTGCAATGGTGCGCCGAGCGTCCGCCCGGGCCGTGCAGCTCGGTCGGTCGGCAGATGTGCATGTGGGTGATGCCCGAGCGCTCCCGTTCGGGGCGGACACCTACGATCTCGTGCTGCTCCACCTTTTTCTCTCGGTCGTTTCGGACCCCGTTGCTGTTCTGCACGAAACCGCCCGCGTGCTGGCGGCGGACGGTCGTGTGTCGATCTATGATAAGTTCGTTCCCGAGGGTGAAGCACCGTCCAGAATTCGCCGTGCGCTCAATCCCGTGGCGCGTGTGTTGGTCTCCGATTTCACTCGGCGCTTGGAGCCGTTGCTTGCCGAGGCCCATTTCGAGAAGGTAGCCCACCGCCGCGCTGGCCTGTGGGGGCTCTACACCGCTACCATCGCCCGACCAGCGGGAGACACTGGTTGAGGATGGACCCAACGCTCAGGTTAGTTTCTAGAACAATAGATTGACCAGGCAAAAACCCCCGGCCGGACCGAGCGGCCCAGCCGGGGGCACGAAGCCGCACCCGATCACAACCGACGGTATGTGGAGACCACTGTCTGCGGGCCCCACGGATCGGGTGCACGAGGTGACCAGTCTACTGGATCTCAATTTGACGGCGCATGCTCTCCTCCGTCTTCGGAATGGTGATTGTCAGTACGCCGTCCTTATAGGTGGCCTCAATGTGGTCAGCGTCCACGGCGTCCGGAAGCGTGAAGGTGCGGTGGAAGGTGCCGAAGGCGCGCTCCACCCGGACGAACTCCTCACCCTCGTCCGTTCGTTCGCTGGACCGGTCACCGCTTACGGTCAGCGTGCGGTCCTGAAGGTTAATGGTGATGTCCTCCTTCGTCATGCCCGGCACGTCAAGGCGTAGCCGAAAGTCATCGTCCGTTTCCACCATGTCGGTGCGCGGCGACCACACCGCGGAGGGGCTTCCGTCGCTGGAACGATTGAAGAACTGGTCGAAGAGACTGTCCACTTCGCGTTGCAGGGTCCGAAGCGTGCGATTGGGCGTTCGACGTGTCATCTGCGTCATACGTATCACCTCGAATGTTGGTCTTGTTCAACTCTGATGAACAGGTCAGCGACAACACACAAGGCAGGGGGTTGGGCATCTGTGACGCCCGATGCGTCCATGTTCACCCGCTTCAACAATCAATGGCCGTACCACTCCCAATCGATGGCCGTAGACCCCGAAAAGCCGGCAGGGCGTTCTGCCGGCCCGACAGAGCCGGGCTGTAGATTTGACACGCTCGATAGGGTGGGGCGTCGCCTCCGCGATCTTTCAGAACGAACACGATTCGGACGAATCGGACGGGGCTGCGCTCGGTACGTGACGGCAAGTAGATTCCGGACGAAAGGTCCCCTTCCATGCCCACGTCCACCCAGATCGTCTGGTACAAGCGTGACCTCCGGGTGGGCGATCATCGTCCGCTTGCCGAGGCCGCTGACCGGGGTCCGGTGCTGCCCCTGTACGTGGCGGAGCCGTCCATCGCGGCGGGGGACGACTACCGGCCGCGCCACTGGACGCTCATCCGAGAGGCCCTCATCGAACTCCGGGCCCGCCTGGCGAACCGGGGGCAGCCGCTCGTGGTGCGGTGTGGCGAGATGCCGGAGGTGCTGGAGGGCATTCGGGAGCAGGTGGGCCCGATTCGGCTGTGGGCCCACGAGGAGACAGGCAACCAGCTTACGTTCGAGCGGGATCGGCGCGTCCGCGAGTGGGCCGACGAGCACGGGGTGCCCTTTACGGAGGTGCCGAGTCGGGGGGTAATTCGGGGGCCGCACGATCGAGACAACTGGGCGGAACAGTGGGAGGCCTACATGGACCGGCCCCTCGTCTATCCCCCCGACGCGTTGACGCCGGTCGACGGCATCGAGCCCGGCCCTCTGCCGTCCCACGCCGACCTCGGACTCCGGCCGTCCACCGCTGCCCTCCAGCAGATTGGGGAGGCGGAAGCACACCGCACCCTTCAGTCGTTTTTCCAGGATCGGGGGGAGACCTACCGCCGCGCCATGTCGCGGCCCGGCCCCGCGACCACGGAATGCTCGCGGATCTCGGTGCACCTGGCCTACGGCACCATCAGCCTCCGGCGTGTGGTGCACGAGCTTCGACAACGGCAGGACGAGTTGCGTGGGGCACGGGGGGAGGCGGCCACGGCCCGGCGCAAGGCGCTCGATAGCTTCGACAGCCGCCTCCACTGGCACAGCCACTTCACACAAAAGCTGGAGGATGCCCCTCGCATCGAGAAAGAAAGCTACATCCCGGCGTTCGACGCGCTCCGTGCCGACGACTGGGACCCGGCACTCTACGAGGCCTGGCTCCACGGTCGCACCGGCTTTCCCATGGTCGACGCGTGCATGCGCCGCCTCCGGGCCACCGGTTGGCTCAACTTCCGCATGCGGGCGATGCTCTGCTCGTTTGCGGCCTACGACTGCTGGCTCGACTGGCGCCGCTTTGCGCCCGCCTACGGCGGCCTCATGGCCGACTACGTGCCCGGCATCCATTACCCCCAGGTGCAGATGCAGTCCGGCACCACGGGCATCAATCGCGTCCGCATTTACAATCCGGTGAAGCAGGGGCGGGAGCAGGACCCGGACGGCACGTTTATCCGCCGGTGGGTGCCCGAGCTGTCTTATCTTGAGACGACCGCCTACGTCCACGCGCCCTGGAAGATGTCGCCAATCGAACAGCAGGCCGCCGGATGCGTGATCGGCGAGGACTATCCGGCGCGGGTCGTGGATCACAACGAGGCCTACCATCACGCCCAGGACACCATCCACGAGTACCGGCAGCGGCCCGAGATCCAGGCGCAGGCCGACGTGATCCTGGAGCGGCACGGCAGCCGGGCCTGACGACTCCAGGGCCGGGAAGACCGTGGGTATACCGGGTCATTTTGTCGAGTACGGACAAGCTGAAGACCGTGTAACGCCCGGGAACCCGTTGAGCCCCGAAAGATACCGAAAAGCGACGTATCGCTGAGGCCGTTTCCGCCATCCCACTACGATGCTTGCTCCCGCGCGAGTGTACTGTTGTTGTATGCAGTCCCCCTGTGCGTGAACCGCGTGGTGAACGGCTGGTGCTGTCGTGTCCGCCCACCGGTTCGACCGGGGGCTTTTTTAGTTTGGCTTCCTCCGACGAGTCAGGTATCCCCCCCATGAAAGCCTACATCATTTACGAAAACGAGGATTGGATGCCGCCGCTCCGCACGGCGCTCGACGACGCCGGCGTGCCGTACGAGGAGTGGTTCGTGAACGACGGCCACTTCGACGTGACGAGCGCGCCGCCCGAGGGCGTTTTTCTGAACCGCATGAGTGCGTCCTCCCACACGCGCGGCCACACCCCGGCCGTCGAGCACACGCGCCAGCTGATCGCATGGCTGGAGCGGCACGGGCGTCGCGTCGTGAACGGCTCGCGGGCGTTTGAGCTGGAGATTAGCAAGGTGCAGCAGCACGCTGCGCTGCAGCAGGCGGGGCTGCGCACCCCAGCCACACGGGCCGTGGCAGGGGGCGAGGAGGCACTGCTGAAGGCCGCGCGGGACGTGCCCACCCCGTTCGTGACGAAGCATAACCGGGGCGGGAAGGGCCTTGGGGTGCAGCTCTTTCGGACCCACGAGGCCTTCGAGGAAGCGGTGCGAGACGGGGACATCCCCACGCCCCCGGCCCACATCACACTCCTCCAGCAGTTCGTGGAGGCGGCCGAGCCGTTCATCACGCGCTGTGAGTTCGTGGACGGAGAGTTTCTGTATGCCATCACGTCCGACACCAGCGACGGCTTCGAGCTGTGTCCGGCCGACGCCTGCCGCACCGACGAAGACCGCTGCGCCGTGGACGGCGACGACTCGCTCTTTGCCCTGCGCGAGGACGTGCCCGCCGCCCTCATCGACCGCTACAAAGACTTCCTGGCCCGAGAGCAGATCGACGTGGCTGGCATCGAGTTCATCGAGGACGCCGAGGGGCAGATCTGGACCTACGACATCAACGGCACCACCAACTACTCGCCGGAGGTGGAGAACAAACACGACCTCAGCGGCATGGCCGCCGTCGCCGACCTCCTGAAGCGCGAACTGGAGGCCGCGGCCACCGCCGAACACGTCCCGTCGTAACCTCCCAACCCACGAACTCTCAACCCGCAACCCACCAACCCAAAACGCACGAATGATCGACCTCGGAATTTGGCTTCCCATCTTCGGCGGCTGGCTCCGAAACGTGGACGACGAGGGCATGCCGCCCACGTTCGAGTACAACCGGAAGGTCGCACAGGCGGCCGACGCCGCGGGCTTCTCGACGATGCTTATTGCCGAGCTAAACCTGAACGACATCAATGGCCCGTCGCACCCGGCCCTGGAGTGCTGGACCACCGCCTCGGCTCTCGCCCCGGTGACCGACGACATCCGCATCATGGCGGCCATCCGTCCCGGCTTCCGCGAGCCGGCCGTGACCGCCAAGATGGCCTCCAACATCGACCACATCTCCGACGGTCGCTTTGAGATCAACCTCGTCTCGGCCTGGTGGGAGGAGGAGATGAAGATGTACGTCGGCGACTGGCTCGACCACGACGCCCGCTACGACCGCTCCGCCGAGTTCGTGCAGATCCTGAAGGGCCTCTGGTCGCAGGACCGCTTCTCGTTCGACGGCGACTTCTACACGATCGAGAACGCGATCCTGGAGCCGAAGCCGGTGCAGTCCGGCGGCGTGCCCGTCTACGCGGGCGGCGGCTCGGAGGAGGGGCGCAACATGATCGCCACGCACTGCGACCACTACCTGATGCACGGCGGCACCATTGACAAGATCGCCGGTGACATCGAGGACCTGCGCGAGCGCCGCGCCGAGAAGGGCCACGACCCGGACGATATGAAGTTCGGCATGGCCGCCTACATGATCTGCCGCGACAGTGAGCAGGAGGCCCAGGAGGAGCTCGACCGCATCACGACGGTCGACTACGAGGCCGAGGGCTTCGACAGCTACGACGACTTCGTGGAGCACTCCGAGCTCGACTCCGAGGTCGACCTGAAGGACTACTCGGTCTCCAACCGCGGCCTGCGGCCCGACCTCGTAGGCACGCCGGATCAGATCGTGGAGAAGCTGAACGCGTACGCCGACGTGGGGCTCGATCTGGTGCTGCTGCAGTGCAGTCCCATGCTGGAAGAGGTGCAGCGCATCGGGCGGGAGGTCATTCCGCGCCTGGAATCCACGCCGGTCCGCGGATGAGGGGCAGGCTCACGTCCCGCTGTTGTCGTCCCTCTGGAGCACGTCCACCCCGAGGCGGTTTTGGAGCTCGTCGATCCGGCTGCGGCTCACGCTGACCCGAATATCGTCCCGGAGGCGGACGGCATAGTCCCCGCCTCCGCCCCGCAGTATGAGCTCAATCTCGTCGAGCCGCACGATGGCCGAGCGGTGCACCCGCACGAACTCGTCGGGATCAAGGCGCGCGGCGAGTGTCTTCATGCGCTCGCGGATCACGTAGGTATCATCACCCACGTGAAGTTCGGCGTAGGAGCCGTCGGCGGTGATGTGACTGATGTTTTCTACCGGAACGATGCGGGCCTTGCCGCGGCCCTGCACCGCGATGCGCTCCAGGTAGGGCTCCTCGCGGGCCTCGGCCTCGTCCAGGAGAGAGGGGTCGCGTTCCTGCAAGAGGTGAAGCAGGCGCTCCGAAATGGCCTCGTCCTCCTGATTAGCAATCTGTTCGCGGGCCCGCCGGAGGGCCTCCTCGAAGCGCTCGTCGTCGAATGGTTTTAGGAGGTAGTCCACCGCGGCGAGGTCGAACGCCTTGATGGCGTACTGGTCGTAGGCGGTGACGAACACGGTGGTGGGCATCGCGTCCCGCCCAATTTCTTCGATCACGTCGATGCCGCTCATGCCGGGCATCTGTACATCGAGAAAGACCAGGTCGGGGGCCTGCTGTCGGATCGCGTCTACGGCCGCAGGGCCGTCCTCCGCGTTCCCTACAACCGTGAGCCGGGGCGCTTCGTCGAGCAGTTCGTGCAGCCGCTCGCGGGCCAGCGGCTCGTCGTCCACGATGAGGGCACGGATGGTGACAGCGTCGGAGGGCATAACGCGGACGGGGCAGAGCGGGGAAAATCAGTTGGTTACTGGGAGGGAAGAAGAGGCCGTTGGGGCCGACGCGCCCGCGGCGGTGTAGAGGGCCGTACTGGTGTGGTGCGGGATCCGGAGGACTGCTCGTGTGCCCCCGTCGTCCAGAGATTCCAGAGAGAGCGACTGATTCTCGCCGTAGAGCTCCTCCAGGCGGGCGCGCACGTTGCGCAGGCCCAGCCCTTCCTCCTGGGCCTCGGGCAGTCCGGGGCCGTTGTCCGTCACCGAGAGCACGAGCACGTCGTCCGCCCGGCGTGCACGGACCTCGATGCGCCCCACCCCGCGCACCTGACTGGCGCCGTGCTTGATGGCGTTCTCGGCCAGGGGTTGCAGGATGAGGTTAGGTACCTGTGCGTCGCTCAGGGAGGTCGGGACGTCTACGTCGGTGTCCAGGCGGCCCTGAAACCGGATCGACTGGATCTCGAAGTAGTCGTCCAGGAAGTCGAGCTCCTCGGACAGGGGGACCTCCTGCGGGGCCTCTTCGTCGAGCACGTGGCGAAGCAACTCGCTAAGGCGTGCAATCATGCGCCGCACCCCATTGGGGTCGCGGTCCACGAGTGTGCTCACCGCGTGGAGCGTATTAAACAAGAAATGTGGATTGAGTTGCATGCGGAGGGCCTCCAGGCGCGCCTCCGTGAGCTGGGCTTCGAGCGCCTCGGCCCGTTCCTCGAGCCGCTCGGCCTCTTCCTGCTGGGCCTTTTGCTGGAAGTAGTAGCTCCGCGCGAAGCCGGCCATGAGGATGACGAGGTAGATGGCCAGCTCGTCGGTGAACCAGAACCGGGTTAGGGCCTCCACCAGTCCCGCCGAGCGTTCGCCCAGCCCCGCCGCCACGGCATCCTCGCTCAAATCGACCATCACGGCGCCCGTCAGGGCGACGGCCGCGTGCAGGGCCACGTTGCGGACCATTGTCGTGCGGTCCGTGTCGGTAGGGGCCACCACCGGGTGGGTTTCGGCAAACCAGAACACGAGCGGCGTGAACAGCGCCCACAGACTGTACTCTACCAGCTCGGCCGCCGTGCGTCCCCAGTGGATCTCCGCGGAGGCGTCCCCCAGCACGCTCTGTCCCACCGAGAGCAGCACCACGATTGCCCAGAAGGCCGCAATGAGCCCCCACTCCACGCGACTTGGCGACGTAAAGACCGAGCGATCGTTCATTTCACGACGGAATCAGCGAAAGCAATGCGGGGGACAAACCCTTGGGCAACGCTACGATGGGGGATCAAGAAGGTCGTGGCGAACACTACGAACCACACCGGAATGGTTCCAGGGGGGCACTACCGGTAGTCGCGGCCCCCGCGCTCCTCGGCGCTAGGCCCCGAGCCAAAGTTGTACTGAAAGGTGAGCGCAAATTCCCGGCTTCCCCATTCAAAGGTCGACTCCTGGTAAATGTCCTGGTCTCGGTACCACATGTTCATCTGCGTATCGTTGAATACATCCTCCACGCTGAGCGTGAGGGTGCCGTCCCCCCCGAAGAGCGATTGCTGCAGCCCCACCTCCGTACTCGTGAAGCGGTCAATGCGGCCCTGGGGGGGAATGTCGCGGGCGGGTCGGTAGTACTGGCTCAGTTCCAGTTGCAGCCCGTCTCGCAGCTTGGCCCGCACGTTGGCTCGGCCCGAGAACAAGATCGCGTCCTGGCTGAGGTCGGTCGTGAGATTGGACCCGTCGGTGACCGAGCGGTAGACGTTGCCGCTGACCGTGCCCTCCAGCCGGTCGCCCACGTTGAGGGTGGTTACCAGCTCGGTGCCGTAGGAGGTACTAGTGGAGAGGTTTTGGGCCTGTCGGATGAT
>CAJXKO010000011.1 GCA_913055845.1 uncultured Bacteroidota bacterium
GGCGCTGTAGAGCCCGATGCCCAAGAAGGCGGCCATGAGCAGCGGGGTGAGCTTGCTATTGATGAAGCCGCGGGCGACGCGGCCCGCGATGCCGGAGGCGGTAGCCATGAGAGCGGAGCGACTGCTGTGGGGAAAACGGTGGGGCAGGGAAGAGGTGGGGCGCTACTCGGTGCGCACGGGCTGGCCGTCCGCGATGCGGGGGGTGGCGTCCACGACGTACATCTCGCCCGGGCGGAGGCCCGAGAGCACTTCCACGCGGCGGCCCTGCCGTGGGCCGGTACGCACCCAGCGGAGACGAGCCGTGCCGTTACTGATGGCGTAGAGGCCGGTCAACTGGCCGCGCTCGATGAGGGCTTCTCGGGGAACGGTGAGGGTCGACCGCGTGCCGGTCTGGTGCAGCACCTCGGCGTACATGCCGGATTTGATGGCAGTGGCGCCGGAGGTCTCGCCTGAATCGATGCGCGGGAGGCGCACCTGCACGGTAAACTGGCGGCTCACAGCGTTGCCGGACGGGTTTACCTGCGTCACCACGCCCCGGCGCTGCACGTTGCCCGCCGCGCCGATCACGACGGTCGCACTGTCGCCCACGGCGAAGCGGTTCACGTCCTCCGCGGGCACCTGCACGACGGCCTTCAGGTCTTCGAGCGTCTCGACCACCAGGAGCGGCCGGCCCGGAGCGGCAAGGGCCCCTTCCTCCGAGTGCTTCGCCACCACGTAGCCGTCGATGGGGGCCTCCAGCGTCGCGTAGGTGAGCATATCCTCGGTTTCCGCCAGGCGACTTTCGAGCGCTTCCACCTGCGCCTGGGCCCGCTCGTAGGCGGTCTGGGCATTGTCGAACTCCTGTTCCGTGGCGCTGTCTTTTTCGCGGAGGGCCTTAATGCGGTTGAACTGTTTTTCGGCGTTGTCGCGGGCGGCGCGGGCATCCCGCAGGCGGGCCTGCACCTGTGCTCGTTGGGCTTCTACGTTTTGGCTGCGGATGCGGGCGAGCGTCTCGCCCTGCCGCACACGGTCGCCCTCCTCCACCGCGAGCTGCGTGACGGTGCCCATCATTTTAGTGGCGAGGGGCACCCGACGCGTACCCTGAATGGTGCCGCTGTACCGCCCGGCCTGGGCCGTGGCGGTGGCCGTGGCGGTGGCCGTCTCCACGGTCACCGGCTCCATCTCGTCGGCGGGGGGCGCAGAGGTCTCGCCTCCACAGGCGGAGACGACGAGGGCGAGAAAAAGCGGAACGACAAGGGAAAGACGAGTCGGCATCGGAATCAAGTGGACAGTGAGCAGAGGCATGGAATGGAGGAGTGTAGCGACTATCGGGTCATCGACTGCTCTGTGAGCAGTTCGAGGCGGTAGACAGCCACGTTGTGCTGGTACAGGGCCTGAAGGTAGGCGAGGCGCCGCTCGGCGAGGGTGGCCTCAGCCTGGAGCAGGTCGGTGGTGCGGGCCATGCCCTCGGCGTAGCGGTCCGACCGAATGCGTAGGCTCTCCTCGGCCTGCGCCACGGCTCGCCGCGCCTGTTCAATCTGTGTTCGGGCGGACTCCAGGTCGCGGCGTGCGGCGGTAATTTCGACCTCGTTCTCCAGGGCCTGCTGCTCCAGGGCGATCCGGGCACGCTGCTGTTTGGCTTCGGCCTCCTGTGCGCGCCCGATCTGCTGGAAGCCCTCGAACAGGCTCCACGACAGCGACACGCCCGCCGTCCAGCTCTGCCCGCTCGTGCCGAAGGGCGTGTCGTCGTACCAGCCAGTGGTACCCCGAGCGTTGAGGGTGGGGACGAAGGCCAGCCAGCGCGACCGGGTTTGTTCGCGGGCCGCGTCGGCCCGAGCCCGGAGGGCCTGCATGTCGGAGCGGCGCTGGTTGACGGCCCGCAGCGACACGCGCCCCATTGACACTGGCTCGCGCGTCAGTGAATCGGTGGGCTCGATGCGCACGTTGTCCTCCAGCCCGATGAGGAAGCGCAGCCGATCCGCGGCGTTTTGGCGTCGGGCGACGGCGTCGGTCCGGCGACTCTCCAACTCCGACACACGCACCTCGGCCGCCAGTCGGTCGGCCCGGTTGATGATGCCTTCCTCGAAGAGGGCTTGGGCCTGGTCGCGGTTCGCGCGGGCCGCGGCGAGGGCCGAGTCGATTACGCCCACCTGCCGCTCGGCAAGGAGCAGTCCGTAGTAGCCCTTCTTGACCCGAAACGTGACCGTCGCCTCCGTACGCTCGGCCTTGTGCCTGGCGGCGCGAGCGGCATCGGCGGCCGCGCGGCGTTCGAAAATGCCGTCCAGGTTCAGAATGGGCTGCTTCACCTCTAGCTGCGTGCCAAAGAAATCCACGCGGTCGGGTGTGTTGAGCACGTCAACCGAAAAGTCCTGCTGGGTAAAGCGCTCTTGTCGAAGCTTGCTGCCGAAGGCATTGACGGGATCGGTGGTGAAGAGCCCCTGCTCGCGGGCGGTAATTTGGGGGAGAAAGACACCGAGTGACTGGCGCTTGCGGGCCACCGCGGCGCGACGCTGGGCATCGGCGGAGCGGGTGGGAAAGCTCTGCGTGCGGGCTTCGGACAGGGCTTCGTCCACCGACAGGCGCAAGGTACGAGTGGTGTCGGGAGAGAGGCCTTGGGCCTGCGTCGCTGTCGGGATCACTGCGGGGAGCAGGAGCATGAGGGCCCCGACGAGCAGGAGACGTGCCCGGGGAACTCCCAAGAAAACCGTGGGCAGAGAGCGCATGAAAGATGGGGGATGGTCAGAAGCGTGGAGAGTGTGTACCGGCCTCACGCGAGCGGCGCTTCGGCGAGGCGCAGGGCCGCGTCCACCGTCCGGTCGATGGCGGCCTGTGGGGCGATGGACAGGGCGTCGGCTTTAAGAGAGCGAACAGTCTGCTGAACCATTGCGAGGATCCAGCCCGCCATCAGTGGTGCGGGGGCGTCGCGGAACGTCCCGTCCTGCATGCCCGCATCGAGTGCGTCGGCGAAGCGGCGAAGTGGCAGTGGCAGGGCCTCGTCGGCGTCGTCTTCCCTGAGGCCGGACTGCCGGGCCGAGAGCAGGTAGGTGCACGACGCAGGTTTTGAGGCGTAGAAGTTGAACACCCCGCGCACCAGTGCCTCCAGGCGAGCGGGTGGGCTTGAGGCGTATTCGGCGGCCTCGTTGAGCGTCTCTTCCAACTGGTGGGCACACCGCTGATAGAGCCATTGGGCCAGGTCGTCTTTGCCGTCGAAATGGCGATAGAGCGTCCCTTCGGCCGCGCCAGCCTTTTCGGCAATCTCGCGGGTTGTGGTGGCCTCAATGCCCTTCTCGGCGAAGAGCTCAAGGGCCGTCTCGCAAATGGCGTCTCGCTTAGTCATGGGAATGGGCGGTGAGGAAAGGGAAAGCGTCTACAGCCCACATAGTGGCCCACAACAGGAACCGTTCGTTGCCCCGTTGTTCGCTGCGGAGTCATCGTCTGAGTTCAAGATCACACCTGGGCTGCCCGTGATGATGCGCTCCACGGACTGGCCCGTTTCGGGGCACTCGTCGAGTGGGTCGTCGGTGATTCGCTGTCGTGTCTTGAATGTCGTGCCGTCCTCACGGCGATAGACGTACGTAGGCATACGAACCGAGAGTCGTGCAGTGAAAGAAGAATGCGTGTCGGGAGGGTCGGGAAGACAGTGTGGGCGTCTTTCCCAAGAGGTCCTGTGGGGAGTCTCGGGGAATCTCAGTCCGGAATCTTGTTGAAACCGGGATCCCCGATGTCAGAACTCTTCGGCCGTTCCGAAGCATCATAGCCGGGACGACCGGTCGTCGGTTGTGAGTGAGTGTTCACTCACATCGTACTATGACCACGTCCGAACGGGGTTCGGCGCTTCGTCGGAGATTCATGTCGGGGTTCTCAGGTCCTGCTGATTCTTCCCTTGGTGAAATCAGACGGGCTGAACTCGGGGCGCTGAGGCCTGCTTGGGGGAACTACACGGCGTCACGTGGTGGTGATGGTAGTGCCCGGAGGGGAAAGGGAACCCCTGCGTGAAGGTGTCGGTCAAAAATTGCGAGTGATTGATCACTCGCAACAAGCCGGGCCTACGTCTGGTTCTCGCGGTTTTTTGTCACATCCTGCCTTCCCCCGATGACCACGAATATGGGCACCCTGGACCGTCTTCTCCGCACGCTCGCCGCAATTGGCGTCGGTGTTCTCTACGCCACCGGCACCCTCGGTGGCATCCCCGCGCTCGTCCTCGGCGTCGTTGCCGTTGCGTTTCTCCTGACCAGTTTTGCCGGTACGTGTCCGCTCTACGTCCCGCTCGGCCTGTCGACCCGGCACGAGAAACGCGCGTAACCCTGGGGCGTGGGAGGCATCTGGGATATGAGGATCGCTGTCATTCACCGAGTCCGATTCCTATGACCGATTCGCCTCGCCTCGTACTCCTTGGGGGCGGTCACGCCATGCTGCCCAGTCTCGCTCATGCTCGTGAGTGGACGGCGGCTGGTGTGGACGTGACCCTGATCGATCCGCAGCGCTGGCTCTACTACTCGGGCATGGTGCCGGAGCACCTGGGCGGGGTGTATGCGGTGAACGATATCCGTATCGATCTGCGCCAGTGGGCCCGCGAGGGCGGCGTGACGTTCGTGCAGGCGGCGGCGACCGCCATCGATCCCGACGAGCGAGTCGTCTCGACGGCGGATGGCGGCACGCACCCGTTCGACGTGCTGGCGGTGGACGTGGGGGGTATAAATCCGGCGGTCCCGAGGGCCGCGGTAGGCACCAAGCCGATCTCACGCATCAGGGCCCTCGCGCCCATTCTGGAACGTGTGCTCGACGACCCGACAGGGACGCTGGACCTGGCCGTTGTGGGCGGTGGGGCCGCAGGGACGGAGGTCGCGCTCAACGTGACCGGTCGCTTCGTGGGGGCGGGCCGTGGGGCCGACCTCGACCTGACGATCATCGAGCAGGACGCGCAGATTCTCCCCGGCTTTCCGGACGGCATGAAGCGGCACGCCGCCCGTCTGCTTCGCGAACGGGGGGCGACGATCCAGACGGGAACGACCGTCGATTCAGTGGACTCCGCAGGGGAAGGAGGGGCTCGGGTCGAGACGGCATTCGATCATGGCGGGTCCGTGACGCTTCGTCCCGACGTGGTGCTGTGGGCCACTGGCGCGGTGGGTCCGTCGCTGCTGCGGGAAAGTGGTCTGTCGACGGATGAACGCGGATTTTTGCACGTCGACCGGACCCTGCGCACGCTTACCCATCCCCGCATCTTCGCCGCAGGCGATTGCGCAACCATCTTAGACCTGGACCTCGACAAAGTGGGAGTGCACGCTGTGAAACAGGGGCCGCTCCTTCGTCACAACCTCAACCGCAGTCTTCAGGGGGGCACGGGTCCTGCCACACCGGCCCCGAAGACGGCGCTGAGATCCTTTCGCCCCTATCCTGTGGCGCCCCTTCTTCTTTCGACGGGGGCTCCGCAGGCCCTCTGGACGGCCGGGCCGCTCTGGGCCGCGCACCCCTGGCTGCTCCGGCTCAAGCACTGGATCGACCGGCGGTGGATTCGGGACTACGCGCCGGGGGCGTGGGGACAGGTCGGGTGGCGGACCTTCCTCGGGGCCGAGGCCGCATCGTCTGGGTCCGCCGTCACGCGTCCGCGGGGCCGTCTGCCGAAGAAGGATCGGGATGTTCGGCGTTCCCCGTGAGGCGCGCCCGCTCCCGCTTCAGTTGGTCTAAGAGACGGGGATCGTGCTCCACCAGGCGTTCCACGAGGGAGACGAGGCCGTCGCGGTCCAGGTCGGCCACGAGGTCGGCCACCGCCGCCGGCTCGGTCTTGGGCAGGTCGTCGCTCTCCAGCGCCTTCAGGAGAACCGCTACGATGTGCTTGCACCACGTGCCCTTGTGGTATGGACAGGTGCACTCGACATCGGTCACCTGATTGGCGTCAAACTGGATGCTCACCAGGTACGGGTGCACATCGGTGCCCTGGACCTTCGCCTTTAGGGTGTGGTTGTCGGTTTGCTTCAGGGATTGGACCGCCCCGTTGGCGAGGTACTGCTGCCCTCGTTCGAACGATCCGCCAGCGGTGTGATCCCGGATGTCGTCTTTCGTCAGCGACGGAAAAGCCATGAGGGATTATGCGTTCGGTGCAGAAGACGGCGCCTGATCGATCGTGGCGGCGGCGTGCGCCAGGAAGTTATCGAAGATCTGCGTTGCGGCCTTCGACGCCTGCACGTTGGCCTCGGTGCAGGTGTCGAGTGCGTTCTGGATGGCGCGGTCGGACAGGTCCTTCGAATGGATCATGGACGTTGCCGTCTGCAGGTCATATTCGGGGTGGAACTGCACGGCGTACGCCTGGTCCTGACGAAAGGCCTGCACCCCGGTCTCGTTGCTTGCGAGTAGCTGGGCGTTGGGCGGCATCTCAACCACGTGGTCCGAGTGGGTGGCAAAGACCGTGAACGGGTCTGGAAGGCCATTCCACAGGGGATCGTCCATCTCTTGGGTCACCTCGACGTACCCGAGCTCGTAGGAGCCGCTCCGGACCGTGCCGCCCAGAATTTGGGCGAGAAGTTGGTGGCCCCAACAGACGCCAAGAATCGGGAGGTCGTCGGCCAGGGCGCCTTCCACCCACTGGCTCAGTTCCTGAATCCAGGGGCGATGGTCGTCGTAGACCGACGACTGGGACCCGCTGATGATGACTCCGTCGAAGGACTGGATCGGTCCCGTCTCCGTCTGAATGGGATCCGGGTCGCCGAGAGGAGGTGGCATGTCCCCCTCGTTGACATTGTAGACGGTCAAGGGGGCGTTCACCTCCCGCTGGAAGTTGCGCTTGGCGTGTGGGGTGCCGAGGGAGGCGTCGAGAAGAGCGAGATGCATGGATGAACTTCGTGTTCATGAAACACGTCTCGTAACACTTCACCGCCGAGCAATACGCACGTTCCGGTTCTGGAAAAAGAGCCCAAGGGATTGCCGGGAAGGCGTAGCCGGCTGGTGCACAGCGTGTTTGATCCGGGGAACGACCGATGTCCTGAGGGGACGCTGGGAAGAAAACATCGATTCGTCTGCCGGCCATTCCGAAAACTTCCGGGGGATATGCTCGTGTTAACGGTCTGAGAAGGGGGCAATCCCCTGGCCCTTCGCCATCGCTCTGCTCCGTCCATGATTCGAGCGAACTGTGGGTGCGTTTGGCACGCTGCCGTCCTCGGGGTCCTGTGTGCAGGTGGAGTGATGCTGGGGGCGCTGTGGGCTCCGCACGCCCGAGCGCAGTCCCCCGACCGCGCAGACGCGCCCCGTACCGCCTCCGATTCCTCTTCTCGGGGGAGTGCTCACCCAAGCCGCGCGGCCCGGTGGCGGCGCATGCGACAGAAGAAGGCCCAGAACATTGCCCCCCCCGAACCAACGTTCGTGCAGCGGGCAATGTCTGCCGTGGCCGACATCGGGGGCGCGGTGGTGCCACATCGCTTCATCCTCAACATTCCCCAGCTCGATGTTGCGGGCTTCCATCCAGTCTTTGGTGGACTGGAAGGCAATGCGGGGACGACGGCGGGCATTCTCTACGAGCCGCCTTTCTGGCAGGGCAAGGACCGCCTCGCGGAGGTGCAGGTGCTCGGAAGTCTTCGGCGCTACTACGGCGCGGGACTGCGCTTTGGCGGAATCGCCGGGCCGTACGTGGGATATACGTATGCACGGTACCGGCACCGTCCCCGCGAACAGTTTTACGGCCTCGGGATCGATAGCCAGGCGGAGTCGAAGGCCGGCTTCCGTCTCAATCAAGGCGTGGTGGGGGGGCTGCTGGGGCGTACGATCGGCCCGAGTGCTTTGGTTGGGGGACACGTATCGTATCAGGTGAACCGGTACGGGGATGGGTACGGAGACTCCCCCACGGTTGCCGATCAGTTTGGGACCGATCTGTCAGGCGTGGGCACCGATCTCGACTACCTGATGATCGGAGGCTTCTTTGAGCTCGACGTTCGGGATGCGCCCTACGACCGCGCGTTCGGTCACCGCTTTGCCCCCACCGAGCCTCGTCTGCGAGGTGTTTCGCTCGATGCGTCCCGGGGCTTCTATCTTGCCACCGAGCTGACACACAATCTGAACGTGGGGCAGCAGGACCTGGACTTCACTCGATTTACGCTCGACGTGCGGGAATTTCTCCCCATCCAGGAAGGCCTGCTCCACGGGTTCTCCTTCCGGCAGTTCGCGTCGGTCACGCATTCCGGCGGGAACCGCGTGCCGTTCTACCGACTGCAGTCGATTGGGGGCGCGCGGTCCCTGCGCGGCTATTCGTCGGGGCGGTTTCGGGACCGCAACGTGCTTCTCGTGAACGCGGAGGTCCGGTGTCAGATTTGGCACTGGCTCGACATGGCGGTCTTTGGCGACGCCGGGCAGGTCTTTCGAACCTTCAGGACCGTGGACCTGGACGATCCCCGCCTCGGGTACGGGCTCGGATTTCGGATCAAGAATGACGGGAAGACGCTAGGGCGCATTGACGTTGCGCGGGGGCGCGAGGGCTGGACGCTACACACGGACCTGGGCTCTCTCTTTTAACCGTCATGCGCGCCCTCCCGTCTGCATCAGCGTGGGCTCGTGCCGTTGGCCGCACGGGCAGGTTATGCCTGCTTCTGGTCCTGGTCGGGGCGGGAAGCGTCGCCCCCGCGTCGGCCCAGCGGTTTTTGCCCGACGACCCACTGTGGAATGATCCGGACCGGATGGACATGCCGTTCCCCGAATCGACGACCTCGGTGCGGGGCATCGGGCCGCTGGAGTTTTTTCGACGCAGTTTTGGGGTGCCGGGGGAGTACACGGCCCCGGCGCAAAATGTAAACACGGTGGGCGGGGTCCCCAACTCGTCCTGGTACACCAACCGCCACTATCGCTCGCCCCTGTCGAGAGCGGCGCTGCGACGGGGACCCAATCAGGAGCCGGGCCCGTCGCTGCGGGGCCCTTGGCGGGTCATCGGGGTGGAGACACGTGGCGACCTCCCACGGATTGAGGTTCGGGATGCCACGGGCCGTCGCTTCCGGCTACTCTTCGACGCACCTGCGCACCCTGAGATGGCCACCGGGGCGGCCATGATCAGCAGTCGTCTCCTGCACGCCCTCGGCTACAATGTGTCCCAGCACTGGCTACGCCGCATTCGGCCCGAGCGGCTGGCCCCGAAGCCCGACAGCGGCATCACGCCGGCCGGAATCGACAGCGTGTTGGCCCAGGCCGCCCGGCGCCCCGACAGTACCTACCGCACCCTCGTGACGCGGATTCCGAACGTGGCGCGCCGCATCGGGCCGTTTCGGTTTCGGGGCACGCGCCCGGACGACGCGAACGACGTGTTTCCCCATGAGGATCGACGGGAGTTGCGCGGGCTTCGGGTCGTCGCGGCGTGGATCCACCACAGCAAGCTGCGTCCGCGTCACACGCTCGACGTGGGGGTGCGCGAGGAAGGGCGCCGGTTCGTGCGCCACTACCTGACGGATCTTCACCTCACGCTGGGCAGCGCGGGGGCCACCCCCAAGCCGCAGTGGTCGGGACACGAGTACGTACTGGAGCTAGACCGCGTCTTCGAGCGCATCGGCACGCTGGGGTTGAGTGGCGGCGAGTGGGCCGAGGACGCGTCCCCCGAGGCAGCGGCGATTGGGCACTTCGGGGCAAAACGGTTCGACCCGCGGCGGTGGCGGCCGGAGTGGCCCAACCCTGCGTTCCAGCGGGCCCGCCCCGCCGATGCATTCTGGGCGGCGAAGAAAGTACGGCACTTCTCGCGGGCCGATCTGCGCACAATTGTGGCCACGGCCGACTACAGCTCGCCCGCGGTGGCCGACTACATGCTGCGTACCCTGGTGGCCCGTCGGGATTCCATTGCGCGAGCGTACCTGCACTGGGGTGGCGGCCTCGATCAGTTCAGCGTCCGGGCGGAGCAGCTCACGTTTGCCGACCTGCGGGCCACCCATGGCCTGGTCCCTGATACCGTGCGGCGCACCGTGATGTGGCGGGCGTACGACAACCAGGCGCGTACGGCGAGTCCGATCCTCGTGCGCACCACGTCGTCCCGCGAGTCGGTACCAGTCCCGGCCTATTCGGCCCCGCACCTACGGGCCACGATTGCCGTGCCCCACGCGGGGTCCACGCATGTCTTCCTGCGGCGTTCTCCTCCGGAATCGGCCGGCCCCGCGCCCCACCGTGTGGTTGGGGTCGAGCGGACTGGGCCCGCCTCGCCGCGCGGTCCTTGATGGCCTACGCCCCAATGGAGAGACGAACGACGAACCACCCATGAGGAAAAAAGTTGAATCTCTCGTCAAGGAGTGCCACCATGTAGTACACTTTCTTTACCCAAACGTATCAAATACGATCATGAAATCGGTTCCCAAGTCTTGGGCCCTAACCGTCGTCTTCCTGTTTGTTGTGGGATGTGGAGGCGGAGGGCAGGAAACCAGTGAACAGCAAAGTTTTATCGGAACCATCTCTGAGGTGAATGCGGGGGAGCGAACCATTTCCGTAACCATCCCCGATACGGCCGAAACGATGGAGGCGGGCACCGTGAGTCTGGCGTTCACAGACTCGACTGAGATCTTGAAGAACTTTATGGCGATGCCGGTGGACTCGCTCCAGGTGGATCAGGACGTGCGTGTCGATGCCGTCAGAGATGGAGAGCAGCACGTCCCGTCGAGGGTGGTCGTCCTCACCAATTAGTGGAGGGGGCAGGGCCTGCCCGTCCCGAGTGCGGAGGCGGAGCACGTTCAGGTTCCCTTCAGGGCAATGTTGTCGGCCCCAAAGAGACGCTGGGCGCCGCGCATGAACTCGGCGGTGGGCTCGACGACGTAGGCCCGGCTGCGGAGGCGCTCCTGGCCGCGGAGCTCCGGCGCGTCCACGTCGAAATAGAGCGTGCAGTTGCCGTCGATCCGCTCACAAAGCTGCCGAAAGGAACGGAGTTCGTCCGGCATCACCTGTTCGAGGTCAACGGTGAGCACCACCTCGTCCACCATCTGCTCGCGGACCTTCCACATCGGACTGATGTCCTTGGTGAGCACCTTCACGGTGCCGCCGCGTACCTCCACGTTGCCCTTCGCGAGCACGACGTTGTCGACCTCCAGGTAGGGCTGCACGCGGTCGAGGATGCTGGAAAAGACCACCATTTCCCCCTGGCCCGTAAAGTCCTCGATGGTCGCAAAGGCAATGGGCTTGCCGGACTTCGTGGTGTTACGGTCCACGTCGGTGATAATGCCGCAGAAGGTGCGTACGGGGCCGCGGTTGCGGCCGTCGCCCCCTGCCGCGTTTTCGATCACCTGCTCCAGTTGCTCCGGCTCGCCGAAGTGAGCGGTGGCGAAGGCGTCGGCCTCGGCTCGAAACTCGTCCAACGGGTGGCCGGAGACATAGAAGCCGAGGACCTCGTGTTCGGCCTTCAGGCGGTTGGCCTTCGACCACGTCTCCACGTCCGGCAGGCCGGGCTGCATGGCTTCGGTGCCCGCGTCGCCGTCGCCGAAGAGCGAGTTCTGTCCGGCCATGCGGTCGTGTTGCACTTTCTGGCCGTAGCGCACGGCCTTGTCCATGATCTCCATGAGCTGTGCGCGGTGGCCCTCCAGGTCGTCAAGCGCCCCGGCCTGGGCGAGCGCTTCTAGCGTCCGCTTGTTGACGGTGCCCAGGTCCACGTTCTTCGTCACGTCGAAGATCGAATCGAAGGGGCCGTGCTCCGCCCGCGCGTCGATGAGCGCGTCGATCGCCTTCTCGCCCGCATTCTTGATGGCGGCGAGGCCGAAACGCACACGGTATTCGCCATCGTCTCCCTGCTCCACCGTGAAGTGCGCCTTGCTGCGGTTGATGGAGGGAGGCAATACCTCCAGGCCCATCGTCCGCGCCTCCTCCAATACCTTCGAGAGCTTGTCGGTGTTGTCCATCTCGTTGGTCATCGCCGCCGCCATAAACTCTGGCGGGTAGTGGGCCTTGAGGTAGGCCGTGCGGTAGGCAACCAGCGAGTATGCCGCGCTGTGACTCTTGTTGAAGCCGTACCCGGCGAACTCGTTGATGATGTCGAAGAGCTCGTTCGCCTCGTCCTCGTCGATGCCGTTTTCCTCGCGGCACCCCTTCACGAACTTCTGGCGCTGCTTGCGCATGAGCTTTTCCTTCTTCTTGCCCATGGCGCGGCGCAGGATGTCCGCCTCGCCGAGGGAGAAGCCGGCCAGCTCGCGCGCCATCTGCATCACCTGCTCCTGGAAGACGGCGATGCCGTAGGTCGGCTTCAGGATGTCCTCCAGCATCGGGTGGGGGTACTCCACCTCTTCGCGTCCGTGCTTCCGGGCGATGTAGGTGGGAATGTTCTCCATCGGCCCCGGCCGGTAGAGGGCGTTCATGGCGATCAGGTCGTCGATTTCCGTCGGCTTCAGCTTACGGAGCCACTCCCGCATGCCGGTCGATTCGAACTGGAAGATCGAGACCGTGTCGCCCTTCTGGAAGAGCTCGAACGTCGTCTCGTCGTCGAGCGGAATGTCGTCGATATCGACCTCAATGTCGCGCGTGTCCTCCACGAGGTCGACCGCATCTTCGATGAGCGTCAGCGTCTTCAGGCCCAGAAAGTCCATCTTGAGCAGGCCGAACTCCTCCACCCAGTCCCCATCGTACTGGGTGGTAACTACCTTCTCGCCCTTGCTCTTCGAGACGGAGACCGGCACGTAGTCGCTGATTTCACCGGGCGCGATGATGACGCCGGCGGCGTGGACCCCCGTGTGGCGCACCGATCCCTCCAGCACTTCCGCGTACTGCATCATCTTCTGGACCTCCGGGTTGTCCGCGTTCTTGAGCGCGCGGAAGTCGGGGTTCTCGTCGAACGCCTGGTCGAGATCCACGCCCGGGCCCTCCGGAATCATCTTCGCAATTTCGTCGGCACGGTCGAGGGGAATGTCTAACACGCGCGACACGTCGCGCACCACTGTCTTCGCGCCCATGCTTCCGAAGGTGATGATCTGGCAGACGTTCTCCTGGCCGTACTTCTCGACCACGTAGTCGATCACCCTCTCGCGCCCACGGTCGTCGAAGTCGATGTCGATGTCGGGCATCGACACGCGCTCCGGGTTCAGAAAGCGCTCGAAGAGCAGGTCGTACTCGATGGGGTCCACATCCGTGATGCCGAGGCAGTAGCTCACGCAGCTCCCCGCCGCGGAGCCGCGGCCCGGACCCACCCGCACATCAAGCTCGCGGGCCGCTTCCGTAAAGTCCTGCACGATCAGGAAGTAGCCGGAGTATCCCTCGTCGGCGATAATGCCGAGTTCGTGGTTGAGGCGGTTCACCACCTTCTGCGGCAGGGGGGCGCCGTAGCGCTTCTTCGCCCGCTCGAAGGTGAGGTGGCGCAGGTACTCGTCCATCCCCTCGAAGCCATCGGGAATGGGATAGTGGGGCATCAGCAGGTCCCCCATCGGCAGGTCGAACGTGCACTTGTCGGCCACCTTATTGGTATTCACGAGCGCCTCCCGCTGAAACTTCTCCGGGATGCCGGTGAGAGCCTCCATCATGCCCTCCGGGTCCTTCAGGTAGAACTGATCGTTCGAGAAGCGCATCCGGTTCGGGTCGTTGTAGTCGTCCCCGGTCTGGAGGCAGAGCAGGATGTCCTGGGCCTCGTGGTCCTGCCGGTCCACGTAGTGCACGTCGTTGGTGGCCAGCACCTCTACGTCGTACTCCTCGGCCCACCGCAGCAGCACCTCGTTGATGGTGTGCTGGTCGTCGATGTCGTGGTCCTGGATCTCGATGTAGTAGTCGTCCCCGAAGATCTCCAGGTACTCTTCGAACAGTTCCCGGGCGCGCTCTTCGCCCTTGTTCAGGATTGCCTGCGGCACCTCGCCCTGGAGACAACAGGTGGTGGCCACGAGCCCCTCGTGGTGCTCGCGCAGTAGGTCGCGGTCGATGCGCGGCTTGTAGTAGAAGCCCTCCAGGAAGGAAGTCGACGAGAGCTGCATCAGGTTCTCGTAGCCGGTCTGGTTCTTGGCCAGGAGGACCTGATGGTAGCGGGTAGCGTCCGACTTGTCCTGGATCCCGCTCGGCGTTAGGTAAAACTCGCACCCGATGATGGGATCGACATCGTAGTCCTGCGCCGTGGTGTAAAACTCCGGCACGCCGTAGAGATTGCCGTGGTCGGTAATGGCGACCGCCGGAATGTCGCGCCGCTCGGCGCTTTCGATGAGGCTGTCGATGCCGGCGGCGCCGTCAAGAAGAGAGTACTGGGTGTGGCAGTGGAGGTGCGAAAACTCAGGCATACGGCGGGCAGGGCGTCGGGGACGAGACGCGTGGCGACGAGGACGACAAAGCATCCCCCAAGTAAAGAGATGCCCGCGCCGGAATCAACGCCGTTGACTGAAAAGTCGGTGTTGAAAATGGCGGGTGGCAATGGGGGGGGATGGCTCCGCGGGAGGGAACCAGAAGCGTGGGGAGACACGCGTCAATCGTCCGACCTGCGGTCGTTTACCATGTAGATGTCGCACGTTCCGTTTACGTCGTACAGCTGTTGCCGCACGCTGCACTGCTCCAGGGCGCGTTTGATTGCCGCCTGTCTCGTCTGTCGTCCAGAGCTGTACCCGTAGGCGTACCCGCCATCTCCACCCTGGACGAAGGCAAGGGCCTTGTGTTTGGGCTCCGCTTGGTAGGCGGTGTATTGGTCGGGAAATCGTTCTTCAAAAGACGGGGCGCAGCCAACGCAGATGCTGACGAGTACCGTGAGAAAAATGGCCCTACCGGTCCATTGCATCATCGGAGTCTCTGTGAGAGCTTTTCGCTGTAGCAATATGACTCTACCGCGGTGACGGGCGGCGAAACCTGACACATTGAGCCCCCGAGGCGCCATCGACGGAATCGGGGCCTCGTCCTTCATCGGCAGGAGGAGACTGCCAGATCTTGCTTCACGAGCGCGCTCGTACGAAAAAGGTGTTGGATCGAACGACCTCCGGCTCCTCTGCCTGCCGGCTCGTCTTGTACGACAGCCGCACGCGGTAGCGGCCGGCCTCTCCGATCCGGGTGGTGATGCGGAACGAGGCACCAGGGTCCAGGATGCGACGGTACCCCATCGCATAGATCGCCGGGCACAGGCCTCCGCTGTAGCTCTCCCACGCTCCGTCCGCGCGCCGTTCCAGAACGAACGTGAGATCCGGACCGCAGACCGGAAGATAAAGCATGCGATTCGAGGGGTTTGCGACCGTGAAGTCCACTTGAGCGTCAGGGCCGAGCGTGTACTGCTTCTGCTCAGAGGCGACGGAAATCGCACGCCTGGATTGTGGCTCGCCGGTCACGTCGCAGCCCCAGAATACAAGGAGGGCAAAGATCAGTGCTGTCTGGTTGGCGCCACGCAGAGCACCCATAACGATTGAGTTCATCTGCGAAAAGTCGCGGCAGAACGATCGCTTCGGGCAAAAGAAACAACCTCCGTTCCAAGAAGGCAAGATGGCCCGAGCTTTTCGTCAGTTATAGCGATGCGTTATACCTCTAGTTATCATTGGTAATGAGGGCTTCACAGCAAATATAAATTACCACTCGGAATTACGTGCTTAATTTACGGTGCGGAATACGAATTGTTGAGAGAGAGAATCCAGTTGTCTGTATCCATGGAGAAGGCGAAGAGCGTATACTAATTATCAAAGTCAACAAGTGAATAAGAGTAGCACTCCACGTACTCTGTAGCCTCCCCGTCTGCCTGGGCGTAAGCTTTCAACTCTCCGATCTTACCACAGCCGACTAGTATGGTCCTTGCGTGCATACTCTCGTGCTGCATCACACTTTGGTTGACGAGCATGATCTGGATCATCCTCGCATAGAATTTCCATCCCGACTTTGCAGAGAAAGCGACCGAGCATTTGAAGCAGCTTCGGGGTCATGACGATTCTGAGCTGTCCCTTCTCGTCACCACGACGGTGGTGGGCAAGCAACCTGTGAACCCGGTTCTCGCTGTGAAGGGCAACTGAGACGGACCCATCAGGAAAGGGGGAGAAGCCTATGTTCATTATGCTCTGGGTGAACAGATTGGGAATACGCCTTTGTCCTCGTTTGGCTGTGATAGGTGAACGTTTGGCTCATCCCCATCCTTAGTTTCGATCCGGGGAAATGTCCTCCAAAATGCAATCGGCGTCTTGTTCAGTACGTACTGCTCGATGCTCTGCCCGAAGTAAGAGTTGCATTTGTCGCACACCTCACCCTCTAGAATTTGATCATCGTTTCCCAGCGACTCAGGGATAATGTGCTCTCTACTGGAGTAGGGACCTTCCGACTCGCAGAACAGACAAGACTTCATTTACGGCGGGCAGATATGAGAGGTATTCCATGTTTATATCAAAGCACTCAGGATAGGAACATCCTGCGGTTCTCGACTCCCTGGAATCTAGGACGTTCTGCGAGGGCGTCTGTGCATATGTCAAACCAGTTAGACTCACGCAATATGCCAACCGTTTAATATATTCAACATTTCTCGTGAGCACACGGCCCCTGTCCGGGCGTGCCGGTGTGTCCCGACTGAGAGGACACTACGCATCGATCCCTTTCTCCCGCAGCAATGCGTGGAAGTCACTTTCGTCCAGCACCGGCACGCCCAGGGCCTCGGCGTCGTCCCGCTTGCTGCCGGCCCCCGGCCCCGCCACCACGTAATCGGTGTTGCCGCTGACGCTAGAGGTGGCGTTCGCGCCGTGCCGCTCCACGAAGCGCTGCACCTCGCTGCGCGTCCAGTCGTCGAGGCTGCCGGTGAAGACGAACGTGAGGCCCTCCAGCGGTGCCTCGTCCGCCGCGTACGGGTTGGCGAGCGCGAGGCCCGCGTCTTGCAGGTCGTCGATCACCCGCCGGTTATCATCGTCCGCGAAGAACGCCGCGATGCTCTGCGCGACCTCGGGTCCAATGTCGTCGATCTCCGTGAGTGTGGCCTCGTCGGCGGCCATCAGGGCGTCCAGCGACGCGAAGTGCTGCGCGAGGAGGCGGGCCGTGGCCGAGCCCACGAGTGGAATGCCGAGGGCGTAGAGGAAGCGGTCGAGATCCTGTTCCAGGCTCGCCTCGATCTCGTCGAGCAGGTTCTGGGCCGACTTGTCGGCGTAGCGTTCCAGGGCCAGGAGGTCGTCCTTCTCGATCTCGTAGAGGTCCGAGATGTCCTGGATCAGCCCTGCGTCAATGAGCTGCTCGGCGCGCTTGTCGCCTAGGCCCTCGATGTCGGTCGCCTCGCGGGAGGCGTAGTGCTTGAGCCGCTCCCGAAACTGGGCAGGGCACGTCATGCCGCCGGTGCAGAACGCCTGTTTCTTGTCGTCGCTAAGCACCACCTCGGCGCCGCAGACGGGGCACGTATCGGGGATGTGGTAGGGGGCTTCGTCACCGTCGCGCTCGTCCTCGATCACCTTCACCACCTGCGGGATCACGTCGCCGGCCCGTTCGATGAGCACGGCGTCGCCGATGCGGATGTCCTTGCGGTCGATCTCGTTCTGGTTGTGGAGCGAGGCGCGCGTGACCTCCACGCCGCCCACCTCCACGGGCGCCAGCACGGCGACGGGCGTAATGCGGCCCGTACGGCCCACCTGCACGAAGATGTCCTCGATCGAGGTGGTGGCGCGGCGCGGCGGAAACTTGTAGGCCACCGCCCAGCGCGGGTCCCGGTCCCGCACGCCCAGCGTCTCGTGCCCCGCGAAGTCGTTCACCTTGATGACGAGCCCGTCCATCTCGTAGGGCAGGTCGTCCCGCACGACCACGAGGTCCTCGTAGTGCGCCAACGCCGCGTCGATGTTGTCGCACCGGCGGATGTGCTCGGTGCACACGGGCAGGCCCCACTCGGGAAGCACCCGCAGGACCGCAGCGTGCGTGTCGAAGTCGCGCCCGTCCGCGGCAATCTCGTAGAAGAAGATGCGGAGGGGCCGCCGCGCGGTGATGTTGGAGTCGAGCTGTCGGAGCGATCCGGCGGCGGCGTTGCGCGGGTTGGCGAAGACCTTCTTGCCTTCTTCCTCGCGCCGGCGGTTGAAGGCATTGAACTCGTCCTTCCGCATGTACGCCTCGCCCCGCACCACGAGGCGGTCGGGCACCGGGCGCTCGTCGTCGCGGAGGCGGAGGGGGACGCCCTTGATGGTTTTGACGTTCGCCGTAATCTCCTCGCCGGTTTCGCCGTCGCCCCGAGTGGCGCCCTGGACCAACCGGCCGTCCTCGTAGATGAGCTCCACGGCCAGCCCGTCGAATTTGGGTTCGGCGGTGTAGGTGACGGTCTCGCGCCCGAGTTCTTCGCGGCACGTCTCGTCGAAGTTGCGCACCTCGTCCTCGTCATAGACCGCCTTCAGGCTCAACATGGGCGTGGGATGCTCGGCCGTCCCCAACTCGTCGCGCACTGTGCCGCCCACCTGATGGGTGGGGGAGTCGGGCGTCTCGAGCTCCGGGTACGCCGCCTCGATCCGCTGGAGCTGTTGGAAGAGGCGGTCGTATTCGGCGTCGGAGACGACCGGGTCGTCGAGGACGTAGTAGCGGTAGTTGTGATATCGCAGGGCCTCGCGGAGTTGCTCGGCGGCCTCGGCGGCCTCCGCTTCGGCGTTGATTGCATCCAGGTCAATGTCTGGCGTCGTTTCTACGTCGGGCATTCTTTTCTTTGAGGAGGTAAGAGGGAAGAGGATCTGGTAGAGGCGTCCCTGGGGCCGAAGGGCATTCCCTTGCGGTACGGGACGGGTCGTGGATGTTGGGGGGTTGTGCGGGAAGAGAGGCCGGACTGGTTAGCGTTCGTAGGTGCCCACGCGGTCGGTGTCGGCGAGGACGTGGTCCTTCATTGTATTGGCGATCTGGGCCTTGGCGGCGCCGCGGTCGAGGTCGAGCGTGGTATCGAGGGCGTAAAGGCGGAAAAAGTACCGGTGGGGACCGTCGCCGGGCGGAGGGCAGGGGCCGCCGTAGTCCACGTCGCCAAAGTCGTTTGTGCCGTGCTTGGCCGTCGGAGACGTTCCGGCGAACGCGGCGCTGACGTCCACACCGCGCGGCAGGTGCGTTGTGTTGGGGGGCAGGTTGAACAGTACCCAGTGGGTGAACGTCTGCCCGGGGGCGTCGGGATCGTCTACGATGAGGACGAGGCTTTCGGCACCATCCGGCACGCCGGTCCAGTCGAGCGCCGGGGACACGTCCTCGCCCTCGCAGGTGTGCTCGCGGGGGATTGGGTCGTTGGGAGCGAAGGGGGCGGAGGTGATGCGGAGGGCGTTGGGCATGAGGCTGCGTCTCCGTTGGAGGAAGAGGCCATGACGATCGAGGTCGCTGGATTGAGGACGGTGACCGCCCTCCACCAACGCATTCTCAAATTCGAGGCAGCGGCGGACGTTCGGCGGGCGCGGTGTCGTTACGCCTCCTTCAGTTGCGCATAGAGTCGCTCGGTATCGTCGCGACGGCACAGCTCCGTGCCGGGCGTCATGACGGCCGCCGCCCCGGCCGCCACCCCGAAGCGTACGGCGTCCGCCAGGTCCCATCCACGGTCGAGGGCGAGGGTGAGGCCACCCACCATGCTGTCCCCGGCGCCCACACGGCTTTCTATGGGCACAGTGGGCGAACGCACGTGCAGGGCCCGCTCGGGGGTAATGAGGAGCGCCCCGGCCGCGCCCATCGACAGGACGACGACCTCGCACCATCCACGCTCCATGAAGTCACGCGCCGCCCCGATCCGTTCGGGATCGGTGTCCAGCGCGCGGCCCGCAAGCTGCTCCAGCTCGCGGAGGTTGGGCTTGAGGAGGTACCAGCCCGCCGCCCGCGCCGCACGGAGCGCCGGGCCCGAGGTGTCCAGGATGGGACGGGCCCCGAGATCGTGGGCCGCCTCGGCCACGGCGGTGTACGCATTGTCGGGCACGCCGGGCGGGAGACTGCCGCTGGCCACGAGATGGTCGGGCGCCGGATCGAGGGCGCGGAGGGCCGCGAGGGTGTCCTGGAGCGCGTCAGCCGTAAGCGTGGGGCCGGGCATCCCGAACCGGAATTGCCGGTCCGTCGAGGTTTCGGACACGATCAGGTTCTCGCGGGTCCAGTCGTCGACCGGGAGAGGGTGATGGTCGAGTCCCTCCTTGTCCAGGAGCCCTTCCAGCATGGCGCCCGTGGGGCCGCCGGCCGTGTACAGGGCCTTCGGCGCGCCGCCGAGCCGCTGCACGACGCGCGACACGTTGATCCCGCCCCCGCCGGGCTCCCGGGACGGTGCCGCGCAGCGCAGCTTGTCCTCGGCGACCACCCGATCCACCGAGGTGTTCTTGTCGACTGCTGGGTTGAGGGTGAGGGTGGCAATGGTAGACATGATGGCGGAAACGGCAGAACGAAGGGCAGTGTCGGTTCTCCGGGGGACCCGAGCGGGGGAGTGGAGCACGGGACTGTGCAGAAAAGGGCGCGCAAACCGCAAATCCCGCGTGCATTCAGGGTACGATCGACACCGGCAAGATCCAAGACGGTCCCGCCGTCGCCTCGCCCCTCCGCACCCATAAGGAGAGCCAAGCAGGGAACAGTTCTCTGGTGTTGTTTCGTTAAACTTTATATAAGAAAGAAGTCGATCCAGTACTCCTCTCCTTTCGTACCGCACCAATTCCTTCAGTCCGATGGATGCCCGAGACGGTCCCCTCGACACCCGTGTAAAAGACATCGTTCAGTCCAAAAATGCCCTCGCCGACAATGACGGGGTGCTCACAACCGGGCCGTCGGCGACGGTTTTCGAGTGCATCGGTCGCATGGTCGACCATGACGTGGGCTCCATCGTGGTGGTCGACGGGGAGGCCATCGCCGGCATCTTTACCGAGCGGGACTACATGCAGAGCATTGCCCTGAAGGGGCGGTCCTCCAAGGAGACGGCCGTGCGGGAGGTAATGGAGCAGGATGTGGCAAAGGTGGGACCCGAGAAGCAACTGGCGGAATGCATGCACCTCATGACGCGACTGCGGTGCCGCCACCTGCCCGTTGTGAACGACGCGGGGGATTTGGTCGGCATCGTGTCGATTGGGGACTGTGTGAAGCGGATCCTGGGCTCGGCCCGGGCCGAGACCGATCGGCTGCGGAAGTATGTGCGGGGGCAGTACCCAGGGTGAGGCACGGGGCCCGACATGGGGGACAGGCGGCCTCCCTGTGCGTCCCGCCAGGAATCACACGGAGAACACACCGCGGATGCGCGAACCGCGGAACTGTTTCTCTGTCTTGGAATTCGCACGCGGGGCGTCTAAAGCACGCGCCCATCCAAGGATCTTCGCCTCGTCTACCCCCCGTCCAGAACGCCCCTCGACTGCCCGTGAGCATACTCGCCGTAGGGACTGTTGCCTTCGACTCGATTGACACCCCGTTTGGATCCGCCGAGCGCGTGCTGGGCGGAAGCGCCTCGTACCTGACACTGGCCGCCCGCCCCTTCTGCGAGGACGTGCGCCTCGTGGGCGTGGTGGGGCACGATTTTCCCGACGAGTACCGACAGGTGCTCGCCAATGGGGGAGTTGACCTCGAAGGCCTGGAGGTGGATGAGGACGGAAAGACGTTTTTCTGGCACGGCCAGTACCACTACGACATGAACGAGCGGGACACGCTCGACACCCAACTCAACGTGCTGGCCTCCTTCGAGCCAGACCTGCCCGCCTCCTACCTCGACAGCGACATCGTGTGCCTCGGCAACCTGGAGCCGGGCATTCAGCGCGACGTGCTGGACCAGGTGCACGATCCGGACTTCGTAGTGGCCGACACCATGAACTACTGGATCGAGAACACCCCGGACAGCCTGCGCACCACGCTCTCGCGGGTCGACTGCTTCGTGATCAACGACGCGGAGGCCCGTGAACTGGCCGACGAGCCGAACCTCGTGCGCGCCGCGGGACAGATTCGCGGCATGGGGCCTGAGACGCTCATCATCAAGAAGGGCGAGCACGGTGCGCTCCTCTTCACCGACGAGTCGGTCTTTAGCGCTCCGGCGTATCCGCTGGAGGACATCCAAGACCCCACCGGCGCGGGCGATGCCTTTGCGGGCGGCCTGGCGGGCCACCTTTACCGCACCGGCACGGTCGACGAGGACGCCCTGCGCCGCGCGGTCATCTACGGCAGCGTGATGGCTTCCTACGTGGTACAGCGATACGGCCCCGATCGGCTGCTCGACCTCGACCCCACCGCCATCGCTGAACGGGCCCGGTCATTCCGCGAGCTGGCCGCCATTCCCAAGCTCGTCCCGCTCGACAAGCAACTGGTATAGTCGTTCCCACCGGGCCATCGTGGTATGGCCCCGGCTGCTTCCTCGCAACGTCCCATCCCGATGCCTGAACCCGAGTCCAACGTCGAGGCCGACGCGACAGCGTCGGCCAACCGCACCACGACCGGCACCGTGCGCCTCGTCAACGCCGTCTTTTACGGCCACCACGGCGTTATGCAGGAGGAGCACCGCGTGGGGGGGCGCTACGAGGTGGACGTAAGTGTGGGGCTCGACTTCGAAGAGGCGGCCGTCCACGACGACCTCACGCGCACGGTCGACTACGAGCAGGTCTACGAGTTTGTGCGCACGCTCGTCACCGAAAACAACTTTTACCTGATTGAAAAGCTGGCCTACCGCATCGCGCACAAGGTCCGCGATACGTACCCCGACGTAGAAGGGGTAGAAGTCACTGTGCGGAAGCCCAACCCGCCCGTAGGCGGGCCGTGCGACCGGGCCGAGGCCACCTATACCATCGACGACCCGGGCACCTGAGACGCTACGCGGAGGAGTGTGCCCGGCGCCGATCGGCGTCAGGGGCCGACGAGAAGGGCGCACCGTCGCTGGGAGACAGGAGGGCCGATGGCTCCAGGGAGGGGTGGGGCCGGGCGACGAACGTCATCAGGAAGTCGTACAGCAGGTTGTCCACCTCGGTGGTGTCGGCCAAGTTGTCGAGCACGCGCCGCACGGTTTCCTCGTCCGGCAGGGCCGAGCGGTAGTACTCCCGGTACACGAGGATGCGCTCCCGCTCCCGCGTGGCGTCGAGTTCGCTGTGAAACTGGGTGCCGTAAACGGGAGCGTCGTCGAGCCGGAAGGCCTGGTGGGGCTGGTCGTTTTGGGCCAGTTCTGTGGTGCCGGGGGGCAGCGCCACCACCCGGTCGTGGTGGCCCATGTTTGCCCGGAAGCGGTTGGGAAAGCGGCAAAAGAGGGGATCCTGAGTCCCAGCGTCTGATAGTTCCACCCATCCGCAGCCCAGCTCGGAGCGGTCCGGGTCGTGCACCACGTCCCCACCCAGGGCGCGTGCGATGACCTGGTGCCCCCAGCACGAGCCAAGGGTGGGCAGGCGCCGGTCCACGGCGTGCCGGATAAGGCGGTGGAGCGGCTCGGTCCAAGGATAGGTTTCTGTCGCCGAATACTTGCCCGCCCCGCCGATGAGGAGGGCATCCGCGTCGTCGAGCCGGTCCGGGGTCGGGGTGTCGCCCCGGGCCACATTGACGGTGTGGAGCTGTTCGGGGCGCAGGCGGCCCCGTTCCAGAAAACACGACCGTTCCTGGGTTTCCATGTGCGGCGCGCTCCGGCATTGAATCAGGAGGACCTGAACGGGCGGGGATGTGAGGGGAGAGGCCAGCATAGGAACGATTCGTCGGCCGCGGGGCGGCCCGGCACGCTCAATGAGAGGGGACTGTGAGAAAAGCGCGGCATCGCGTATACGCCGGACGCCCGGAAATGGTTGAGGCCCAATGAACCGCCTACGCCGCAGGGGGAGCGAGCAGGTCGTCAAACGACTGCCGGAGGGTGTGGTAGAGGCGGCGGAGCGGCAGTCCTACGACGTTGAAGTAGTCGCCGTCGATGCGCTCGACGAAGAAAGGGGCGCTGTGGTCCTGAATGCCGTAGCCGCCGGCCTTGTCCATCGGAGAGCCCGAGTGGACGTAGGCGCGGATCTCATCGTCCGAGAGCGGCGCGAACGCCACGGTCGTCCCCTCCACCGCAGTCGTCGTGCGATCGGTGCGTGCCTGCGCCAGGGCAAGGCCGGTGTAGACCGTGTGGGCGGTGCCACTTAGCCGATGTAGCATGGATCTTGCGTGGGAATCGTTGTCCGGCTTGGTTAGAATCTCGCCGTCGTGGGCCACTACCGTATCGGCGGCCAGAACCAGGGCCGACGGGTGCTCTGCCGCTACCGGACGCACCTTGCGCCGGGCCAGGGTCTGCACCGCCGCGGCCGGCGACGCAGGATCGGACAGGGCTTCGTCGGCAGGGCTCACCTGCACCTCGAACGGTACGCCGAGGTGCTCCAGAAGCGCCTGCCGCCGGGGCGACTGGGAGGCCAGGATGAACGGGGGCGTTATGCGCAGAAGCGGGTTCATGCGGAGACGGGACAATCCAAAACAATGAGTGGGGGAGAAACGCGGCGGGAGTGTGAAAGTTATTGAATGCCTCCGGCCCCTCCTTACGACGAGGGGCGCCGGCTAGATCGATGGTTGACACCGGTTTAGAAAGCGACTACGTTTTGAACGCTGTGTCCCTCACCGGAGACGACTTCCTATGACCGTCTTGTCCGTTTGCAACCATAAGGGCGGAACTGGCAAAACGACGACGGCCATCCACGTCGCGGCCGCGCTGGCCCTGTCCGGGCGGCGCACCCTCGTCGTCGACATCGACCCGCAGGGCTTCCTTACGCGGACGATGGGCCTCGAGGAGCCGCCCCCGGAGCAGTCGGTGGCTGCCTTTTTCGATCCGGAGGCCGACCCGCGAGACATTGACGTGCAGGAGACCGGGGGCTTCGATCTCATTCCGTCGTCCAACACCCTCACCCGGCGCATGCGCGACCTCAACAAGCCCACCGACGTCTTGTGGGTCCGCGAGGTGCTGCAGGGCCTGGACCTCCCGTACGACCTTGTGCTCTTCGATACGGCCGCCGCGCTGACCGTCTACAGCCTGAACGCGCTCGTGGCCAGTCAGCACGTTCTCATTCCCGTACTCCCCGAATACCAGTCCGTCGTGGGGGGGGAGCAGACCTACCAGACGACCCAGCTCGTGGAGAACAAGCTGAATCCGCTTCTGGAGTCGCGCCACATCTTGTTCACGCAAGTCGACGCCCGGAAGCGGATGCACCGTACCTACCGCGAGTACATCCGAGAAAAATACGACTCGGAGGTCTTGGAGAATATTGTGCGGACCAGTACAACGCTGGCGAAGCCGCAGGACGGGCAGTCCACGATCTTTGATCACGACCCCAACTCGCGCGGTGCGGTCGACTACGCCAATGCCACCGATGAGTTGATGAGCCGCATCAATGACACCGGCGGTGGGGAGGAGCGGCCACCCGAGGCCCGAACGCCGGCGACGGCCGCGTCGGAGAACGCGTCCGAGATCAGTGAGCTTCTCAGCCCCTGACCGGGTCGTTAGAGCGGGTCGAGCCGTTCGATCTCCGCCGCCGACCACTCATAGAAGTGGCGGTCTGTCGTCTTGAGAGTCTCCACGCAGTCGTTGTAGAGGGCCCGTGCCTCATTGACGTCCGGGGGGGGCGGATCCGGTTGGATTTCGATCCAGCGCCGCAGGTCGCGCAGGGCGCGGGGCGAGTACGTGTCGAGGTCGCCCTCGGTCTTAAAAAGGGCGAGCTTGGTGTCCTCCTGCCAAAGGGTGTAGACGAGGACCCAGATCGAGACGCCGAAGAAGGCCACGACGCAGAAGAGCATCGTGATCCATACGTCGAGGGACAGTCCGAGCATGACAAAACGTTGGAACGTTAAAACGTTGCGGGTTTAGCGTTGCCGTGGAGAAGGCGGGACTACAAGCGAGGGGTTCGGAAGTGAGAGACGGATTAACGGGCCTCATCACGCGCGAGGGGCTCGCGGCGGCCCTCCAGGTACGACATGAGGGCGTAGCTGAGGAGGGGCACGCCCACGAATACCACCACGCCCCCAATCATCTGCGGCGTGCCGAGGTTGGCCCAGGCGTAGTTGAAGACGATGCCGAGCATCACCACCGGGATGACGTACCGCACCACAGGGTTCCAGAAGGGCGGCACGTAGATGCCGGCGTTGCGGTTGACCTCCAGCACCCGCAGCTTCTCCGGCCCCATCGACCATCCGATGGCCCCGATGATGGCCAGGGTGGCGAGGGGGAGGCCGAAGTTGCCGAACACGAAGTCCAGAAAGCCGAGCACGCTCGGGGCGTAGGCGCTGGGAATGCCGAGCAGCCAGATGCCCGTGCACACGCCGATTACGGTCTGCTCGCGGCTGAGCGCTGTTTCCTCGCTCAGGGTGGTCACGCTGACCTCCGTGATCAGAATGGCGGAGGTGAAGGCCGCGAAGAAGAAGCCCACGAAGAAGAGGAGGGCCCACAGCAGGCCGCCGGCCATCTGGGGGAAGACCTGCGGCAGCGACACGAACGTGAGGCTCGCCCCCGAGGCCGGATCGAGGTCGAAGGCGAAGACGATCGGGAAGATGGCGAAGGCCGCGAGGATGCCGACACTCGAATTGCCGATCACGGTGAAGACGCCGCCCCCGATGGGAATGTCGTCGTATTCGGGCAGGTAGCTGCCCACCGTGAGGGCAATGCCCCACCCCAGGCCGGTAGAAAAGAGGACCTGTCCGAGGGCCGTGATCCAGGTTTGGCCCAGCGCCAGCTTGCCCCAGTCGACGCCGAACGTAAAGGCGAGTCCCTCGGCCGCTCCCGGCAGCGTGAGCCCCCGAATTGTAATCGCCACGAGGGCGAGCACGAGCCCGGGCACCGCGTAGATTACGAGCCGCTCCACGCCCCGCCGGATGCCGAGGTACAGGATGGCCGCGACGAGGGCCATCACGGCCGTGTGGGTGCCCACCGAGAGCACAGCGCTCTCGCGGAAGGCGTTCCAGAAGGCCTCCGGCGCAAAACCGCTCGCCGTGAAGGTGCCGAGCAGCGAGTGGACGGCGTAGTAGAGCGTCCACCCCACCACGGGCGAGTAGTAGGACATAAGCGCCACGTTCACGACCAGCACCACCACGCCCAGCCCCACCAGGCCCTGCGACGCAACCACCGACCGGAAGGCACCAATAACGCCCTGTCCGGCGTATCGCCCGAAGCCCACCTCGGCGATGAGGCCCGGGATGGCCAGCACCAGCAGGAGTGCGAAGTACGCGAGGATAAACGCGCCCCCCCCACTCTCACCGGTGACGAACGGAAAGCGCCAGATGTTGCCGGCCCCCACCATGGCCCCAAGCATCGCCATCAAGAATCCGAAGCGCGAGCCCCACTGGGCCCGCGAGAGCTCTACGTTTTGGTCAGCCATCGACGCCTCGTCGCTGTGCAACGATTGCGAGCGCCCGCAAAGATAGGGACGACGCATCGAAATTTCGAACGACTGCTTCGTGGGGCAAAAGCTCGGAGGGGGCATGGAAGGCAGAGAAAGGGACCACCTGTGCGTTGGGTTGGTTGTCGAAGTCGCCCCGAGATCTCCCTACTGCGCATCGTCATTTCCCACTCAGTTCCCCTGCCGTCATGATTGACGCGATCAAGGCCGCTGCCGATGACGTGTATCCGGAGGTCGTCGCGCTGCGTCGTGCATTGCACCGGCATCCGGAGCTGTCGGGCGAGGAGGACGAGACGGCGCGGCGCGTGGCGGATTGGCTGGAGGACCTCGGGCTCGACGTGCACACCGGCGTCTACGGCACCGGCGTGGTGGCCACGCTGGAGGGCGGCGAGCCGGGGCCGACCCTGCTCCTGCGGGCGGACATGGATGCGTTGCCGATTCGGGAAGACACCGGGCTCGATTTTGCATCGGCGAACGAGGGGGTGATGCACGCCTGCGGGCACGACCTCCACACGGCGTCGCTCCTGGGAACGGCCACGATTTTGGCGGCGCACCGCGAGCAGGTGCACGGACAGCTCCGGTTGTGCTTCCAGCCGCACGAGGAGCGCATTCCGGGCGGGGCGAAATTCATGATCGAGCACGGTGTGCTCGACGCGGCGAACGGCATGCCGGCGCCGGAAGCAGCCTTTGGCCAGCACGTGAAACCGGACCTTCCGCCCGGCACTCTTGGGGTCCGGCCCGGTGGGTTTATGGCGTCGACCGACGAGGTGTACGTGACGGTGCAGGGCACGGGCGGCCACGCCGCAGACCCGCACCAAGCAGTGGATCCGGTCTACGTCGCCAGCGAGATCGTGGGGGCTCTGCAATCGATTGTCAGCCGTCGGTGTCCACCGGGCGTGCCGTCGGTACTCACCATTGGGCGCCTCGTGGCGGACGGGGCGACCAACGTGATCCCCGACACTGCCCGCCTGGAGGGCACCTTTCGGGCTATGGACGAGGAGTGGCGCTTTCGGGCGCACGGTCTTATTCGCCAACTCGTGCGCCGCACCGCAGAAGCGCACGGGGCCACCGCGGAGGTGGAGGTGCGCGAGGGGTATCCGGTCCTCCACAACGACGAGACGACGACGGCACTCGTCCAGAAAGCCGCCCGCGAATACGTAGGGCCGGAGCGCATGGTGGACGCAGACCGGTGGTTTGCGGGCGAGGACTTCGCGTACATCCTGCAGAAGTGCCCCGGCACCTTTTATCAGCTCGGTGTAGGAAGCGAGCACGGACTGCACACTGCCCAGTTCGATCCGGACGAGGCGGCCCTCCGCACCGGCGCGGGCTTCATGGCGTACCTAGCGTGGCGGTACGGACGTGCCCGGGCTCAGGGGGGCTGACCGACGCGAAGGGGCAAGAGGCACAGGGACCCTCGGCCCGCTGCGAGACGTGTCGGGCGCTCCCCGGCATCCATATCAGGGAATGCCCCACCCCAAAAGACGGTGGTTCGCCCTATCTTCGTATTTGAACTGACACATCCCGCTCGTCGCGTCTCGTTTCGGCCCTGCGCGTCATGGATCAGACCCTTCAACTCCCGAACCACGTCAACGTTATCGGGCCCACGACCGACTACGCCTACAAGTGGGGACTCAACGTGGGCCTCTCCGACAAAAAAGCCCTCCGCCTGGCCCTGGCGGTCGACGAGCTCGTGACCGACGTGGTCCGGTTTGCCTTTCCGGGCGAAGAGGGAAGCTTCGAGATTACCTTTCGGGCGGACCTCTCCACGGCGGAGGTCATCATCCACGAGAAGGGGGAGCCCTTCGACCCCTCCCAGCACCCGTACGATCCGCACCGGGCCATTGAGGAGGACAACTTCGAGGGGGCAGGGTTTGCCGTGGTGCAGCACTGCGTCGACGATTTTGCGTTTCTGAATCGGGGGCGGGAGGGCAAGGAGTTTCGGCTCGTGCAGCACATTGAGTCGGAGCACATCGCGGACCTCCACCCCACGGAGCAGCCGGACCCCGACGCCGACCGCGAGGACGTGGACTACACGCTCTCGGCCGTTCAACCCAGCGACGCCGAGGACATTGCGAAGCTCATCTACCGCACGTACGGGTATACCTACGCCAAGGAGGACCTGTACTACCCGGAACGAATCGAGCGGGCCCTGGAGCGGAACGAGAAGTTTGGGGTGGTCGTGCGCAGCGAATCAGGACGCACTGTCGGGTATTTCGCCGTGCTCCGGTCGCCGGACTCCACCATCGGTGAGGTGGGCGAAGCGGCGGTGGACGTGAACCACCGGCGGCGCGGCCTCATGAAGCGGATGCTGCGAGCACTCATTGACCAGGCCAACGAACAGGGGCTGAGTGGGGTGTTTGGGGAGGCGGTGACGGTGCACGACATCAGTCAGCGCGTGAACCACCACTTCGGCATGGTGTCTACCGCGCTGCTTCTAGGCCTCTTCCCGCCGGAGCGGTTTCGGTCGCTGGCCGACGACCATACCCAGCCCATCAGCATCGTCATCGACTTTCGGCCGTTGATCCCCTACGACACGGTGACGGCCTACCTGCCCGCCCCCTACGCCGATTTGCTGCGCCAAATCTACGACGCCCTCGGGGTGGAGGCCCTGCAGAGGCCGCCCGCCTCGGCCGTCCCCCCGCGCGAGGAGCTGCCCGCCACCACCGAGATGGACGCTCGCATCCGGTATACCTACGGCCACGTTGTCTTCGTCGTGGAGACCGCCGGGCAGGACCTAACGGATCAGGTGCAGCAGGCCCTCGACGACCTGGACGACGAGGACATGTCGGTGGCGTGTGTGGACCTGCCGCTCGACGACCCTGCCACCCCCACCGCCACGGCGGTGCTGCGCGAGCACGGCTTCGTCTTCGCCGGGCTCATGCCCCGCTTCCACCGCGACCGTGACTACCTGCGGTTGCAGCGTCCACTGGTGGCGCTCGACCCCGACGCTATCACGGTATATTCGGACCTTGCCACAACTCTCAAGCGTCACATCCTAGAGGAGCTGTCATGGACCTCGAACGACACGGCGACACCCTCACCGTCCGTCCCCGACGCGACTTCAACCTGATGGCGGTACGCCACCTCAAATACCACCTCGACGACGCAACCCGCGTCCGCATTGATCTCGCCCGGGCCCGTCTGGTGGACACGGAGGCCGTTATGGCCCTCCATCGCCTCCGGGCGCAGGGGGTAGAGGTGATTCTGCTGGAACCGCCCGCCATTTTCTACGAGGTACTGGAGGTGCTGGAGTTGGAATCGGCCTTCAAGGTAGAGCAGCTCGTGGAGCGGGAGCGGTCGTGACCATCCGTGCGGCCCTGGAGGACCCCGCGAACGTTGTGCCCTGCCGGTCGTGAAACCGTCCACCCCTTTTTCGGACCGGCCCGCTTCGCTGCATGCCCACCACCTCTCCCCAAACGGATCGCACCGTTCCCGCCGACGCCCTGTTGGCGTACGTGCACGACCACGCCGACGCCTACGTCGACTTCGTGCGGCGACTGGTTCGAGCCGAATCTCCCTCTACCGCTCCGGAAACCCAGCAGGCGGTACAGCGACTGATGGCCGAGGCGTTCGTTGATGTCGACCTATCGGTCACTCATCTGCCGGGCCGCGAGACCGGTGGGGCCCTCTACGCCCGACCTGCACATCGTCCCAAGCACGCCCCCTCACAGCTCCTGCTGGGCCACGGCGATACGGTCTGGGACCGCGGCACGCTCGATACCATGCCGGTCGAGGTGGAGGACAATGAGCTCCGTGGGCCCGGCGTGTTCGACATGAAGGCGGGTCTCGCCAACATTGTGTTTGCCCTGCGCGCCCTCCGCGCTGTCGGCCAGTCGCCGTCGGTGTGTCCACTGGTGCTCGTCACGAGCGACGAGGAGATTGGCAGCCCGGAGTCGCGTCGCCACATCGAGCGCCTCGCGGCGGTGGCCGAGCGCGTGTACGTGTTGGAGCCGGCCCTAGGGCTCGACGGCAAGATCAAGACGGCCCGGAAGGGGACTGGGGAAATGACCCTTCAGGTGCGCCCCGACGAGGCCGCGGCAGAGGGCAACGTGGTACTGGAGCTGTCGCAGCTCGTACAGCGGCTCTACGATCTCCACGCGCCGGAGCGCGGCGTGACGATCAACGTGGGGACCATCGACGGCGACCAGGTGGACGACGAGACCGGCACCTCGTACGGCCAGCTGGTCGTCGATGTGCGCGTGCCCACCCACGAGGCGGCCGACACGGTCCGTGCGGCCGTCCAAAACCTCCAGGCCCATACACCTGGGGTGACCGTGGAGGTGCAGGGCGGAATCGAGCGGCCGCCGCTGGAGCGCACCGCCCGCAACCGTCGGCTCTGGCACATGGCCCGTGACGAGGGGACACGGATTGGGCTAGAGCTGAAGGAAGGTCGGGCGGGCGGTGCGTCCGACGGTAACTTTACGAGCCAGCACACCGCGACGCTCGACGGTCTCGGGGCCGTGGGCGACGGAGCGCACGCCCACCACGAGCACATTCGCATCCGCGACACCCTTGATCGGTGCGCCCTGCTCGCGCTTCTGCTCCTGGCCCCGCCCCAGTTCCCGGAGAACGACCGCTGAATACACGGGCCCCGAGGGGGGCGGGCCGGCATGGGCAGACGGACTGGAGGGCACTACGACGTGAGGGTGCGCAGCATTGCCGCGTCCAGCTGGTGTCCGCCGTCAAACGAGCGGAATGTCGCCGGAATATCGTGGGTCTGGAGGCGCCGCTGCAGGGCTGCGCGGCGCTCGTCGGTCACGTACGGGTCCTCCGTGCCCGCAATGAGCGTAAGGTCCAGGGCGCGCAGGCGATCGACGTGCTCCGACAGGTCGAGGTCGTGCGCCGGCGCTCCGCCCCATAGCACCAGCCGGTCGACGGCCGTGTCGCCGAGCAGTGCCCACCGACTCGCCGTGGCGGCGCCTTGCGAGAAGCCGAGCGCGCAAAGCGTGGTCGGCGCGTCGTCGCCGGCGAGGTGACGCACTGTAGCGTCGAGGGCGCGGACGTAGTCGTGGATCTCGGCGTCGCGAGCCTCACGCGTCATCCAGGAGGCGCCCACCTGCTCGTGTGTATCCATGCCGTCCACGTAGAAGCGCGAAAGCCCTTCCGGTGCCACCACGCAACGGTCGGGGCGTGCGAGCGGAGCGAGCGACTGTGCAAAGTCGGGGGCCAGTTGGCCGTAGCCGTGCAGCCCCACCCACCACGTCGACGTCGTAGCGGGACGGCCCAGCGTGGCCACCCGGGCCGTGCGCTCAACGCGGAGTGTATGGACGGTGGGATCGGGCACGAGAACGTGAGAAGCAAAGCGGAAGAGACGAGAGTTACGACGGAAGGCCGTCCTGGGCCAACGCCCGCTCGAGCCGGTCCAGCGCCGTTTCGGCGGCGGGCACGACGTGCACCAGATCGGTAATCGGGGCCCGGGCGAATTGGCCCTCCCGGAGCTCCGCAAAGAAGGAGAGCAGGGTCTCGAAGAACCCGTCCACGTTGACCATGGCGATGGGGTGGTCGTGGTATCCGAGCTGTTTGAGAGTGAGCACCTCCATAAATTCCTCCACGGTGCCGTAGCCGCCCGGGAGCACGACAAAGGCCTCGGCCTGCTGGTACATAATCCGCTTGCGTTCGCGCATCGTGTCGGTCACGATCAATTCATCGGCGTCGTAGGCGATGCCCTCCCGCGACTGGAGCTTTGCGGGGATGACGCCGGTGACCGTTCCGCCCGCGTCGTGGGCCGCCTCCGCCATGACCCCCATCAGTCCCACGGCCCCGCCGCCGTACAGCAACTCGTGTCCGCGCCGGGCCAGTTCCCGCCCGAGGGCCTCGGCCACGGGCGGGTACGTATCGGCGATGGCGTCGCTCGATGAGCAGTAGACACAGATGGACGACATGGGGGGAGAGGGTGGGAGGGAAAGAGCGCGTAGAGACCGGTGCCACGGGGGGCGCAGGCAGGGGCTAGGGTCCTGTGCGGGGGCGTCGCATGGGGGGGCGAGTTACGCCGCCTGGACGGTGTTCAGGGTCCGGCGGGCTTGAGCCAAATGCCGCCGCTCGTGGGCCAGGGTGGCTTCAAACCAGGCGCCCAGGCTGATCCGGAGGAGGGGGATCGCGGGCGAGGACAGTCGGATGCGCCGAAGGTCAAGCCCCTCAGCGTCGCCGATGCACGCAGCAAACTGGTTCTGAAGGGCAACGAACTCTTCCACCGCCTCGTCGGGATATAGCGTATTCGGGGCCTCCGGCTCAAAGAGGGAAGGCGCGTCGAACGTCCAGCCCGAAGACGGCTCCAGGACGCGGACAAACCAGCGGCTTACGATCCCATATCGGAAGGGCGGCGTGCCGTAGGGCCCTTTTGACTGTGACCGCTCAATGGCCCGTTCCACAGATTGGAGCAGGAGCCAGCCAGCCGTGTTCAGATGATCGATGCACTGAACGGCAGACCACTTCTCGGGATCCGGGCGGGCCCGGAGGGTCGCTGGCGCCGCGTCGGCCACCAGGGCATTGACCTTATCCTCCAGGGCCGCAAAATCGGACCGGTAGCCGTCGAGTTGGGGGTGCACGCCGCGTGGGGATGGAGGGAGGGAACAGAGCCAAACGGAAATTACCTGGCGTCGAGCTCGAGTAGGCCGTCGTTCACCAGGGTGACAAGGAGATCCACGATCGCCTCGTTCTCAAGGTGGGGACGAAGGGGCTCCGCCGGGATCTGCTCGCGTCCCGTCACCAATCGTGCCGCGGGCGCACGATCGGGGGATAGATCGATCGCGTTGCCATTGGCGAACAGGGTGGCGGTGCCATCATCGTGTTCAATGAAGGCGAGACGGGCCACCGGACCCCGCCGCAGGCCCTGGCCGGCGCGCAGCGCCTCCACCAGCTCGGCCGCGGAGAGGGGCGTCTCCGGTGGGACGGCCGCGCGGTCCCGATCGGGCCGGGTGATGTACGTGCCGAACCACCGGTCAAGGGCCGCATCGTCGTGGACGAGGTCTCGCAGTAGCGTGCGCACCCTCGCCCGGGTCTGTTCGTGGAGCGCCCCGGGATGAGTGACCGGCGTGAGGTCGGGGTCGCTGTACCGCGCGTCTGGGTCGATTTCCTCGATGGCATCCTGCAGGAAGTTGGCCACGAGGTCCTGGTGCCGGGGCGCCCGGAAGCCGACCGAGTAGGTCATGCACGCGTCGTCGGTGGCCACGCCGTAGTGGGCCACTCGGGGCGGCAGGTACAGCAGGTCGCCGGGTCCGAGGACGAACTCCTCGTCCGCCTCGAAGTCGGCGAGAATACGGACGTCGAGGTCGGGCACAATTGCCTCGTTCGTCACCGGCTCGGTGCCAATCTGCCAGCGCCGATGTCCCGCGCCCTGGAGGAGAAAGACATCGTAGTTGTCGATGTGCGGTCCCACAGTGCCGTGTGTCGGCGCGTAGCTCACCATCACATCGTCCAGTCGCCAGGCGGGCAGGAAGCGGAAGCGGTCGAGCAGGGCGCCCACCTCCGGAATGAGTCGGTCCACCTCCTGCACCAGCAGGGTCCAGTGCGTCTCCGGGAGATCCAGAAAGTCCTCCGATGCGAACGGGCCGTGCCGCAGCTCCCAGGGGTGGGCGCCGCCCTCCTCCAGGATGAGCCGGCTATCCACACCGTCCTCGCAGGCTAGTCCTGCTAGTTCCTGTGGGGAGAGGGGCGAGCGGAAATCCGGCAGCGCATCGCGCACCACGAGGGGGTGTTTCTGCCAGTACGTGTCGAGGAATTCAGCGGGCGAGCGGTCGCCGAGCACCGGTGAGGTGGGAGTAGTGGGCTGCATGGAGGAGGAGTTGCCGAAGGAGAAAACAGAGGTCGGAGCACCGAATCCTGGTCTAATCGGTGAGGCGGAAGAGTGAAACGTGACTTGCGCAGTCCTGACTCAGTGCCCTCATGCTTTCACGCATCACGACCCGAACAGATACATCAGGCCCTTCAGGGCCGGCCACAGGAGGAGCAGCGCGAGGAGCCACGCCACCCAGCGGACGCTTGCGGTGCGTTGGGGAAATTCGTAGCCGCAGTAGGGGCACTCCTTAACGTCGCCGGTGTCGTTGAACTCGAGGGCACAGGAGGGACACTCCCGGGGGGAGGACATGGAGGGGCAGGCGGGCGATTGCGAACCACGAGACGCAGGCGCAGCGGGCTAGAGCTGCGAGGCGAGTTCATTGAGCATCATTTCCACGTCCTCCTCGGCAATATTGTCCGGGTTGGGGCCCGGAAAGCCCGCGTCCTGGACGGGACGGGCGGCGTCGAGGTCGAGTTGCTCGAGGAGCAGGGCCGCCACGCCGGTGGCCGCGGCGGAGAGAAGCAGGGCACCAAAAACTTTGCGCATGGAGGGGATTGGAGACTGGTCCAGTAATGTATTGGAGGTGATACGAACGGCGCGGACCGAAGGGAGTTCGCACGAGGGAGCGAACTTGAAAGGGGCGCGTGGGTTCATGGCGCCCCTCTCGGCAGAGAAGAGAGGAGCAACGTGCGCCTGCCCTCAAGACTCGTCTCATCATGCCCCGCACGCTGATTTTCTCGCTGGCCATCATGGTTGGGATCGGGGGAGGGCCCCCGGTCGGACAGGCCCAATCGTCCGATACGGCTGTGCCGGTTGCCCGCATCAAGTACGATGGCGGCGGCGACTGGTACAGCGACGAAAAATCGCTCACGGAACTGTTTGCCTTCGCGCGCCAGCACACGCTCCTCGACCTGGGCCCGTCGGAGGATGTCGTGGAGTTGACGACCGATAAGCTCTTTTCGTACCCGTACCTTTACCTCACCGGCCACGGCAACGTCACCTTCTCCGCCACGGAGGCCGAGCGCCTGCGCCGATACCTCCAGCGGGGCGGGTTTCTGCACGTTGACGACAACTATGGCCTCGAAGAACACATCCGCGCTGAGCTGAAAACGGTCTTCCCCAACAAGAAGCTCATAGAGGTGCCGTTCGATCACCCCATCTACCACATTCAGTATGACTTCCCGAACGGGCTGCCCGCGATCCACGAGCACGATCCCGAGGAGGCCCCAAAAGGGTACGGTATTTTCGACGATTCGGGCCGGCTCATGGTGTTTCTCTCCGTCGAGAGTGATCTGGGCGACGGGTGGGAGCCGGCGTCGGTCCACGACAACCCGCCGGAAAAACGCCGGGCGGCCCTGCGGATGGGCACCAACCTCCTAACCTACGCCCTGACGCACTGAGGAGGCACGGGGGCTCCGCGGCGCCGACGGGGCCCCTCCGACGCTATACGTTTCGACGCACGTACGAACCGGCATGAAAAAGCTTGCAGCGCTCGCGGTGATTGGGGCTGCGCTCTTGATTGTGACCAACCCCGGAATGGACGACTTTCAGGGATTTGTGCGCACCTACGCGGCGGACCGAATCCAGCGCGAGATGGGCGGCGGGCCGCTGTCGGACCTTCTGAGTGGGGCCGGCGGCGAGTTGCTGGCGGGGAATGTGTCGGAAATTGCGGAGCGGGAGTCCTACGTTGTGTGCAGCCTCTACACGCTGGACCTGGATGGCGACGGCCGCCCCAACGGGCAGGCGCTCGGGGTGGCCGGGCAGTTCATCGTGCTCAATGAGTTTACGAGCGAGGATGGGGGATAGGTGCGTCTTTGACGAAGCAGAAAACAGAGCCCCACCCGCTCCCACGGGTATTCACGTTGTCCGGCCGCCTTCCTACATTGCAACGTGACCATCACAGCGTGACGGGATTGCCCCGCCCGATTGCCCCTTCGTTCCCCTCGTGTTCATAGCCAACGCCCCCCAATGAGTGCGCTTCGCAGCCAAGACCCCGAGATTTACGACGTCATTCAGAAGGAGGTGCAGCGCCAAAACGATGGCCTGGAGCTCATTGCCTCCGAAAACTTTGCCTCTCGCGCCGTGATGGAGGCGATGGGCTCGGCCCTCACCAACAAATACGCCGAGGGGCTGCCGGGGAAGCGCTACTACGGCGGGTGCAAATTCGTGGACCAGGCCGAAGAACTGGCCCGCGACCGGGCGATGGAGCTCTACGATTGCGACTGGGTGAACGTGCAGCCCCACGCCGGGGCGCAGGCCAACAGCGCGGTCTACCTGACCTGCCTGGAGCCGGGGGATACCTTCCTGGGGCTCGATCTGTCGCACGGCGGGCACCTCACGCACGGCTCGCCCGTCAATTTCTCCGGCATCCTCTACAACGCCGAGTATTACGGGGTGGAGAAAGACACGGGGCGCATCGACATGAACAAGGTGCGCGACCGAGCAAAGGAAGTGCAGCCCAAGATGATCTCGATCGGGGCCAGCGCCTACCCGCGCGACTTCGACTATGCGGCGTTCCGCGACATTGCCGATGAGGTGGGCGCCCTGCTCTGGATGGACATGGCCCACACGGCCGGGCTCATCGCGGGGGATGTGCTCAATGATCCGATGCCGCACACCCACGTGGTGACCACCACCACCCACAAGACGCTCCGTGGCCCCCGTGGCGGCATGATCCTGATTGGAGACGACTACGAAAACCCCTTCGGCAAGACGGCACGCAAGAGCGGTCGCACGAAGCAAATGAGCGAGCTGCTCGACTCGGCGGTCTTCCCCGGCACACAGGGCGGCCCGCTGATGCACGTCATCGCGGCGAAGGCCGTGGCGTTTAAGGAGGCCCTCCAGCCCGACTTCAAAGACTACGCGCAGCGGATCGTGGACAATGCGAAGGCGATGGGCGCGGCCCTCAGGGAGAGGGGCTACGACCTCGTCTCCGGCGGAACGGACAATCACCTCGTGCTCATTGATCTGCGCAACAAGGGACTTACCGGCAAGACGGCCGAGCAGGCGCTCGAAGCGGCGGGCATTACGGCCAACAAGAACATGGTGCCGTTCGACGACAAGAGCCCATTCGTCACGAGTGGTCTGCGGCTGGGCACGCCGGCCATGACCACACGCGGCTTCGGCCCGGACGAGTTTGGGCGGGTGGCCGAGCTGATTGATCGGGTGCTGCAGACCCCGGAGGACGAAGACGTCCACGCGGTCGTGGAGGACGAGGTGCAGGCCCTCTGCGACCAGTTCCCGCTTTACGACTTTGTCGTGGCGTAAACGGGAACGCATCCGCGGATCTGGCGGTTGACAAGGCGCCACTGAGTGCCTCCTGCTCGCCCACTCTGCTCACCCTCGACTTTTGTGCGACCTCATGCCGTCTATGGACCGCGGTACGTTCAGCTCCTCGTCTCGGGCCGAGCTCGTTGAGATCGGCCGGCGGCTCTACGAGCGGGCCCTCGTGCGCCGCGAGGACGAGCTGATTACCGACCCGCGGGGCCAGCCCATCGGGTGGCTCCTCGATACGCGTGTGCCCACGCTGGACGGCCAGCTGTTTACGGAGGTGGGCACCGTGCTGGCCGAGCGCCTGCGCGAGCGGGACCGATCCCAGGTCGTAGGGTACGGCTTCGGCGCCCATCCTCTCGTCTGCAGCGTGCTGGCCGTGAGCGAGGGCGACGAATTTAAGGGGGGGCTTATCCGCGAGGAACGAAAGGAGCACGGGCGACGCCGGCTCGTGGAGGGCCCGGTGGATCCGGACGAGCCCGTCGTGCTGATCGACGACATCATCAACAGTGGCCGCAGTGCCTCCGAGGCCCTCACGCTCCTGCGCGGGGCCGATTTTGCGGTCGACGGCCTGCTCACCCTGTTCAACTTCACGTGGAGCAGCGGGCAGTCGCGCATCGAGGCGGAGGGGTTGTGGGTCGACTCACTGCTTGACCTCAACCTTCAAGACGGGGCCAGCAGCAGTTCAGACAGCGTGTAGGGCCTCGAGGCGGCCGCGTTTTGCGTTGCGGATTGGGGGGGACGGACGCCGCGGGGCCGGAGACCACCGATCCCGTCCTACTGCATCACAGTCGTAGTTGTATGCCGGAGGTGCCATCCTCACAGACAGATACGCCCGCAGGGGTGCAGGGCGACGGGGCGCCCAGCGACGGCGCAGCCCCCGACGAGCAAGGGGTCATGCCGTTTCTCGCCCACCTCGAAGAACTGCGGTGGACCCTGATCAAGGCCGGCGCCGGGGTGCTCGTGGCCATCGCGGCCTGCTCGTTTTTCAGCGAGTGGATCGTGGATCGCGTCCTCATCGGGCCCACGCGGCCGGATTTCTTTATGTACCGCGTGTTGGGGTTGGAGCCGGAGTCCTTGGAGCTGCTCAACCGCACCATCACTGGCCAGTTTTTTGCGGACATCGGCACCATCATCATCGTGGGGATGATCGCGGGGTCCCCGGTGGTGGTGTACTACCTGTGGAAATTTATCGAGCCGGCCCTCTACCCGAATGAGAAGAAGGGGATGCGCTTCTCGGCGGTCTTCGCCACGTTTTTCTTCCTACTGGGCGTGGCCTTCGGGTATCTCATCCTTACCCCCCTGGCCCTTCAGTTTTTTGCGCAGTACACGCTCTCCGAGCAGATCATCAACCAGTTCGACATCATGACGTACTTCAGCATGGTGGCGTTCTGGGCGTTGGGCACAGGGCTGCTGTTTGAGTTGCCCGTGGTGGTGTACTTCCTGGCCAAGGTGGGCATCCTAACGCCCGAGGCCATGCGTACCTACCGCAAGTACGCCCTCATCGTGGTGCTCGGCGTGGCGGCCTTCCTGACGCCGCCGGACCCGATCTCGCAAATCATCGTGGCCCTGCCGCTGCTGGGGCTGTACGAGCTGTCGATCTACGTGGCCAAGTGGGTCTCGCGGCGTCGAGCACAGGAGCTGGGCATGGCGGACGAGTAGGTCGCTGCGCCGAGCCGCGGGGCCCGCCCGTGGTTTCCGCTGGACTCCACCTTGCTACCGATTGGAGGGCATGGACAACACACGCACAACATCGACGCTCGTGGCGCTCTCCGTGGCCATCTCCCTGACTGCGGGTGTGATCGTCGGCATCGCGGCACCGGACGACGACCTGTTCGAGTTGCGGAAGAACCTGCGGATCTTTGGGGCGGTCTACGAGAAGGTGGTCACGGGCTATGTGGAGCCCGTAGATCCCGGCCACCTGATGCGGGTGGGGGTCGACGCCATGCTGAGCGAGCTCGATCCCTACACCGCGTTTCTGGGAGAGTCGGAGAACGCACGCATCGACATCATTACGGAAGGGCAGTACGGGGGCGTGGGGCTGGAGGTGGAACGGCGCGGCGGGCAGATTACGGTCGTCGCTCCTGTGGCGGGGGGCACTGGCTACAAGCAAGGGGTGCGCACCGGCGATATCATTACGACGGTGGCCGGCCAGCCTACGACTGAGCTATCGCTGGAGGACGTAGAGACACTGCTGCGGGGCGAACCGGGCACCACCGTCCAAATCACTGTGACGCGGGCCGGCACCCCGGCCCCCCTGACGTTTACCCTCACCCGCTCGCGGGTGGAGCTCCCGGCCGTCACGTATCGGGGTCGTGTGGGGCCCGACGACCAGTTCGGGTACATCCAAGTCGACCGTTTTACCCGCGACGCGCCCGACGCCGTGGAGGCGGCCCTGACCGAACTCCACGACGCGGCGCCCCTGCAGGGCGTCGTGCTCGATCTGCGCGACAATCCGGGCGGTCTGCTCCGGGCTGCCGTTGGGGTCACGGAACTGTTCGTGCCGCGGGGCACCGTGATCGTGTCGACCCGCGGGCGGCAGGACAGCGTGCGCAATGCGTACCGGAGCGACCGGGTCCCCTTGCTGCCCGACGTGCCAGTGGTCCTCCTCGTGAACGGCCAGAGCGCTTCGGCGAGCGAAATTGTGGCGGGGGCCCTCCAGGACCATGATCGGGGCGTGGTGCTGGGGACCACGACCTACGGCAAGGGGCTCGTCCAGAACATGCGCTCGCTCCCCCACAATACGGCCCTCAAGCTTACGACGGCCCAGTACTATACGCCAAGCGGCCGCACCATTCAGGCGCTGGATCCTGTGACGAGCGATAGCGGGGCCGCATCGCCGGGACGCTCCCACGAAACATCGGCCGGGCGCATCGTACGGGATGGCGACGGCATTCGGCCCGACGTGCGCGTGCCGGCTCCTGCCCCCAGCGCCCTGGAGCAGGCACTTACCCGGCGGGCCGCTTTCTTCCGCTACGCCAACCACTACGCCGCCACCCACGACACACTCGCCACTGCGTTTGCGATTTCCGACGCCGACCTGACAGCGTTCCGGGAGTGGCTCGATCAGGAGGGCCTCCAGTACCCCACCCGTGCGGAGCAGATGCTCGACTCCTTGCGGGCACAGATCGAGGCCCACGGGTACGAGGACGCCCAGGAGGAGGCCACTGCGCTGGCCGGGGCCCTGCGCAAGGCCAAGGCGACGGCGTTCGAGCGCCACGCCGCGGACTTGAAGCAGCGTCTGGAGCGCGAGATTTTGACCCGCTACGTGAGCAGTAGTCAACGAACAGCGGCGTTTCTCCCGGCGGACGTGCAGGTGGCGGCGGCGACGGACTTGCTCCGGGACGCGGACCGGTACGACCGCGTTTTGACGCCGGCGGACGAGCGGTAGCAGGAAGGCACGTGGTGATTGACGCTCGACAAGCGACGCAATGACGATCGGTCAGGCCATTTTGCTGGGCGTCGCGGGACTCGGCGCGGGCATCATCGCCGGGCTTGTGGGGGTGGGGGGTGGCGTCATTTTTACACCGGTCCTGTTTGTGGCCTACGGCGTCCTCGACGTGCCGGCGGATGTGCGCACGCCGTTGACGGTGGGCACGGGACTCTTCTGCACGGGCCTGGCGGCGGGGGCGAGTGCCCTCCATCACGCCCGGCGCGGGGCCGTGGACGGACGCCTGGCCCTGGGGGTTGGAGGGGCGAGCGCGGCGGCCGTGGGCCTCGTGTCCCGATTCGTCGTCATACAGCCATGGTACAGTGCGGCCCTCTTCCAGGTGCTGTTCGCCGCGGTGCTGCTCGTGGTCGTGGTCCGTATGGTGCGGGGGCCCGTTCCCGAGACTGCCCCTGCCGGCCCGAACAGGCGGGCACCGTGGGGGATCGGGCTGGGCACTGGCACGGCCGCGGGCACGGTGGCGGCCGCCGTGGGGGTAGGGGGCGGCGTGGTCCTGGTGCCGGCGTACCACCGCGGGCTGCGTCTGCCCATGCACCGCGCCGTCGGCACGTCCAGCGCCACCATCGTCTGTATCGCGGCCCTCAGCACCATCGCGTACACGTGGTGGGGGCACGGGGTGGCCGGGCGCCCGGGCCTCGCCCTCGGCTACGTCGACATTGGCACCGGCCTCTTGCTCGCCGGTCCTGCCGTCGTGGGGGCGCAGGGCGGCGCCGCTCTGGCGCACCGCATCGACACGACGAAGCTGCGCTGGGGCTTTGCGGCGCTCGCGCTCGTCGTGGCGGGACGGCTGGTGTGGGGCGCCCTCTCGGGCCTTGCGGGCTAGCGCCGAATTCGAGTTCTTCCTCTCGATCCGCATCCATACGCTCTTCCTGGATATGTCCCTCTACCAGCGCTTTTTTGCCCACACCCTTGCCTGGGGCGACGCGGCTCAGCACCGCATCTACGGAGACCGCAAACGGCGCCTCTTCACGGGCCTGGAGGGGACGGTCGTTGAGATTGGGCCGGGGACGGGCGTGAACCTGCCGTACCTGCCGGATGAACTCCGCTGGATTGGGTTGGAGCCGAACCCGCACCTGCACGACTACATCCGGGAGCGGCTGGCCGGCCGTGCCCTCGACGCCGCGCTTCGCACCGATCCGGCGCAGGACACCGGCCTGCCGGACGAGAGCGTGGACGTCGTCATAAGCACGCTCGTCCTCTGCTCCGTCCCCGATGTGTCGGCAGCACTAACCGAGCTGCGGCGCATCCTACGGCCGGGGGGACGGCTCCTCTTTATCGAGCACGTGGCGGCCGAACGCCACACCCCCCTCTGCTGGTTTCAGCACGGGATTCGCCCCCTCTGGAAGGCCGTGGCCGACGGCTGCCATCCGGATCGGGACACGGGGGCGCTGCTCCAACAAGCCGGCTTTGCGTCGGTCGAGATCGAGCGCTTCAGTATCGGCGTGCCGCCCGTGTCGCCGCACATCATGGGGACGGCCACAAAGTGAGGAGGAGGCGCCGACTCACGGAGTCTCTTCAACGCCCTCGTCGAGGGGCTTTCTCCTGCAGGTTGTGTTCGCCGGGCAGAGTCGGACGACTTCCTCGGGGGCTGGAGGGCCGGAGGCAGGGTGCGGTGGTAGCCGCGCCATGAAAAGTAGTCTGCCGCCGTGGTCGTGAGCAGGTAGAGCGTGTGGAGGTCCCTCTGCCGGACGTACTGCTCGATGGTCTCTGTGAGGCGGTGGCCCAAGCCCTCGTGTCGGTGGCCGGAGGCGACCACCAGTGACCGCAGCAGTGCGACCGAGGCCGCAGGCTCGAGCCCCACGACGCCGATCGGTATCTCGTCCGCCGGCGCCACGACGAAGTGCTCCAGGGAGGCAACTGAAAGATCGGTGTGGAGCAGGTTGCACGCAGCGAGCAGTTCTCGAATCGCATCGAGGTCTTGGGGCGCCTCGGGTTGAATCGGTACGGGGGGATGGAAAGGGCGAGGAGGTGAGGTCGAGGAGGCGGAACGATCGCGGAGCCCGTAAAGGTACAGAAGGCGGTGCTAATTCGAGCGTTTCTTCCTGATCCCACGGTTTAATGCCCACGACCCATATTCTTGCCCGTGCAGTCATCCGAGCGGCTGACCAAGTGCTCGTTGTTCGGGCGGAGGGGCAGCCGCACACGTTTTTGCCGGGTGGGCATCGGGAGCCCGGTGAGGGCCTCGCAGCCTGCCTGCGGCGGGAGTTGCACGAAGAGCTAGGGATGGATGCGACGGTCGGGACCTACCTGGGGGGCGTGGAGCATCGGTGGCGGCGCAACGGCACGCGGCAGTACGAGATCAACCACTGCTTCGGGGTGGCCATGCCGTCGCTCACCGCCGACGCGGCGCCTCCTGCCCGTGAGGAGTACCTGTCGTTTGCATGGGCCGGAGTTGACCGCCTTGACGAAGTGGAGCTAGAGCCGGCCCCGCTCCGCACCCTACTTCCCAGGCAGGAAGAGGGGGCGACATCGTGGTGGGCCTCCACGCTGGAGTGAGGCGTCCCGGAAGTGTCGCGTCAGGAGGCCGGAGAGTTCGGGCGGGCCTGGTCGAGGGCCTGCCGGAGCCGCTCGGGTTCGTCGGTCCCGATGCGGAACGTCTCGGTCGATGTCTCCACCTCGACGGCGTCCAGTCCTGAGACGTTATAGAGCCAGCCGTGTGGCGTGCGGTGGATGCCCCAGCCGTGGAGCAGGGAGGTGCGGACCCGTGTGGCGCGCTGCACGTCGTCCAACGGAATGCGCCGCTCCCAGAATCCGGGACCGAAGTAGAACCGAAGCACATCATCCTCCACGATGACGGTGAGCGATGAGAACAGCACAGCCCCCACAGCGTGTCCCCCGGCGATGAGGGCGCGCACCCATCCCCGGCGCTCCCGGTTCGTCCACGCAGCGAGCAGGGCAACTCCCGCCATTGCACCGGCCGTCACGTATCCGATTTGCGTATGCTTGTAGGCAGCCATGACGTCCTGGGGGCGTGAGGAAACAGGGGGCAGTGAAAGAGAAGACGGTTCGACTGGCCTACGGGGCAGGGGCGCCAAGGCTCCGGTCGTGCAGGCACGGCCGGCCAGAGGTCCCAACATAAAAAAACGCCCGCCCCGAAAATCGGGACGGGCGCGTATGTTGGATGGGAGAACCGGTCAGGATGACCGGTTCCGCGCAGCGGTTACCACATCCCATTCGACTCCTCGGTGCGGGAGACGTTGAGGGCACTGAGGCCCTTGTCCGTCTGCTCGGTTTCGAACTCCACCGTCTCGCCGTCGCGCAGGTCCTCGCTCTTGCCGCCACCGACATTGCTGTGGTGGACAAAGACATCGTCCCCGCCGTCCTGCGGTGCGATGAAGCCGAATCCTTTCTCGCTGCTAAACCACTTTACTGTTCCTTGTTGCATACCAATCGTGTGTTTTATGGGTGCCTCACCCGTTCCGAACCGCCATCTGAGGCGAGGGACCCAGTCCCTACCGGCCAAGACGGCACGACCATAGTGACGCGTGTTGAAGTGTGATGCTCCCCCCACGCCCGACGGCACGCGCCGGTTCCGGTGGGGGAACCGCCCGGGGACATCTTCACGGATTTCCCGTCTGCTGCGGTGCGGAGAGGGTGGGGCTTCGCGGATCCAAGGACATGGACGTGTGTAAATAAGAGCCCGTTTTTCCCACGGGCCTGTAGCTCAGCCTGGATAGAGCATCGGCCTTCGGAGCCGAGTGTCGGGGGTTCGAATCCTCCCGGGCCCGCAGGGGATTTCCCGTAACCCACCGTTTTTCAGTGGTTTACGGGTTTTTATTTTTCGATGGGTGTGAAAATGGGTGCAATTGTCTCTGTCGCTTGGTTTCCAATATTGGATTTACAGTGAGTAGCTGAAGAATACTCTGGATTATAAGTACTGCTGCGGCCCAGCGACGACATGCTGAGGAGAGCATTTCACTGATGGGAAGTGGCCTCCCCAAAGGCGATTCGGCTTGTACCCGCGCCAGGAGCGTCGGTCCTTAGTTGCCGGTGAGGAGGACAAAGGTATCGGGGTTTTCCGTGCCGGAGAGTCCCTTCAAGGCCACCTCTTCATCCAGGGCGGTTTTCCATTCGCGAGCTTCTCTTCTTCTAAACTTAGATATGCCCATTTCCGATCTCCCTGACTCGCTCGGTCGACATCTGCTTAAGACTCCGGGTTGCCGTCGAAGAGATCGGCCGTTACGGCCGCGCTGTGGCCCGGATTGAAGCCCGTGGCGGGGACCTCGGGGCACTGCTCATTAGGCGTGGATTTGCTTGGCATTACCAGCAGTACGCCCCGAACGAGACCGAATACGCTCGCCTGGAGCGGCAAGCCCGGGGTGCCGGTCGCGGTCTGTGGTCGCAAGCCAATCCAATCCCGCCCTGGACGTGGAGAGACCGCAGCTCGGGGCCCCCGGAAACTCCGGAAGAGGACCGCGACTGCTCCGATTTTTCGACGCAGAACGCCGCACAGCAGTTCTATGAGGCACATGGGCCTGGGGACCCTCACAACTTGGACGGAGACGGAGACGGTCGGGCGTGCGAGTCGCTTCCCGGGAGCCCGTAGCCTTCGGCCCCCGGACCCAGAAGCAATCCACCGAGCTGCGAGCAAATTTGGAGCTACGAGCGAATTTGTACCGTGAGCCAACTTGAATATCTCGTCGCCCTCATTTCGATCATCGTCGGACTCGGCCTGACGGACCTGGCCCAAAGCTTCCGGGAGCTAATCCGCCCCGGCCACTCGGTGAAGTGGGACGGGCTCCCCCTTGCCTGGTCGGCGTTTGTGTTTGTCATGACCATCCTCCTTTGGTGGCAGGGGTTCACTGTTCTGGAAGAGCCCGTCGCCGCAGGAGGACCGGGCCCGTTCTTCCTGACGTTCCTTCTGTTCTTCCTCCTCCTGTACCTGTGCTGCGCGTTTGCGCTTCCGGACCCCGATTGGGAACGGTCATCTGTCGAGTCCGGGTCGACAGGCTCTATAGAAGCAGGAGAATCCTCCGAGCACCAGGTAGACCTGGAAGCCTTCTACTTCTCAAAGGGGCACAGGAGGTGGTTTTTCGGGCTCCTGATCGGGTTTTGGGTGGCGCTCATGGTTGCCGATCAGCTCACGTTCGAATCGGGAGGTCCGGCCCAGCGCTTGCGGTCGGTCCTGCCAGTTGTAGGACTGTGCGCGGTCACAGCGATTCCCATCCTGACAGACCGGCGGTGGGCCCACTGGATTGTGGTGACGCTGTTAGGAGGCCTGATTGGCGCGGAGGCGGTCAGGGATATTCTTCTTTGAGCAGGGGACTCAAAGCAGGGACAGAGCTTGTTGAGCAGGGGCAAAGCTTGCTACGGCCTACTTGCTACGGCCTACGAGTCCGCTCTGAGCGAATCTGCACACGTTGGGCATCCTCACTCTCCACAAGTCGGCGCGTGACAGACGAAGACGCCGCTTAGGCACAAACCACAAGCGGTAATGTCATCACGCGTGAGAGTCTCCAGTAATTCTACAGCCACAAATACCACGGTCCCATGTCCATTCCAGACGACCTCGGTCTCCCAGACGACGATCCTTCTCAAGGTGACGGGCAGGTCAGAACGAACAGGTAGACGCGCTCTTCCATGCTTTCAAGTCCCGCTGCTTCCGGAGCACTCCGGCTGCTGGGCGAGCCAGTCGCGGGCGTCAGCCTCGGGCGCGGTGCTGCGCACGTCGGGAGCGAGCGGGCCGCCGTAGACGCGCCCTGTGCGGTCGGCGTAAACGGAGGCGGTTACGTAGAGGCGCGCACCGTCAGGGAGGGACACGGTCTGATTGCCTGTCGTTTTGCCCATGGTTGAGACACCAAAGCTGCGCGTGTTTGGACGTCCACGGAAGGCCACGGCGACGGCCTCGCCCGAGCTGGCCGTGCGGCCGTCGGTGAAGACAGCCACAGGCGGGTGCGGCGGGTCGAGGCGGTGCGGTGGAGCCTCCACCTCAACGGAGACGTTCCTGTACCAGCCACCCAGGTAGACGACTCCAGCGCGCCCATCGGCGTAGAACCAAGGCTGGCGGTCTCCGCTTGCCTCCACGGATGCTCCGATCCGACCGGGACCGATGACGGGGCCGAGACCTGCGAGCATGGGCCACATGTTGCCGCCTTCGTTGCCGCGAACGTCCACGATCCAGCCGCAGGGGGGCGCATTTGAGTTCAGCCCCCGTGAGGTCAGCGCCCGCACGGCGCCGCGCAAGGAGTCGGCGTAGGCCTGCTCGCCGCGGCCAAACACCCCCGGGACGTGCACATAGCCGAGGCGGGCGCCGCCGGAGGCCCTCATGGATCGGGTGGTCGGCCACACGTCGGGGGCGGGTGCGGTCGCCTCCACCGAGTCGGGAGGCGCATCGGCGGTAGGGCTTGCGTCGCCAGGCGGATCGAAGAAGCTGTGGCCGTCTTCAAGGCGATCGAGGGCGAGGCGGAGGGCCGGATAGGTGTCTTCGGGCGTCCTTGCGCCGCGCGCCTCATCGAAGGCCGCTCGGCGGAGAGCGGGCCAGTCCAGGGAGTCGCGGCGGAGCGAGGCGTACCTCATGGCCACGAGCGCGCGGTTGAGGTAGGCGTAGGCATCCTCATCAAGATCGTAGCGCGTGGCCGTCTCGGCGTCGGCGGCGCGCCACGCGGCCACCCTCAGCCAGCCGTCCTCGAAATAGTACCAGCCGCCCGCCCCCGCGAGCCCGATGCCTGCGACGAGAAGGACGGCGACGATGCGAAGCGTGCGTGACATGGACGTGAGAGACGACGGCGAGAGTAGAGCTTGGAGTGAGCGCGGGCAGGCCGAGCAGCCACCGAAATAGAGCAGCCCCCCACCATCGGTCTTACAGTGTAAAGACTCTACCCATTAGCGGGACCATATGCTCCGTAATCCGGTGTTTCATCCTGGGTCCACGACCACGACGCGGCCAGACGTTGAGCGCGACAACTTCAACTGTCCGGACCGATCAGTTCTGTCAGGAAGCGGACGTGGATGTCTTACTACATCGGGCGGATCGAGATGTGGCCCGGGAAAGCTCACGCTGGCGTAAGCCTCGACGCAAAGCCGGTGGTTATCCATGCCAAAAACTTCGGGCGCATAACGGGTAACATTGAAAGAGGACGCCTGTGGTGGCGAATTTGGAGTGAGCAGATTCCATTCAACCACCACACGA
>CAJXKO010000012.1 GCA_913055845.1 uncultured Bacteroidota bacterium
GTGGGTGTAGCTCAGTTGGTTAGAGCGCCAGGTTGTGGTCCTGGAGGCCGTGGGTTCAAATCCCACCACTCACCCCGTCGTTTGGCCCTCGGGGCAGGCGTTGACATTTTGTGCCGCGTTCGTCTAGCCTGGTCTAGGACGCCGGCCTTTCACGCCGGTAACACGGGTTCGAATCCCGTACGCGGTACCATTTTCCTTGTCCAAAGGCTCCGGGAGGACGTCCGGGGCCTTTTCTATTGGGGGATGGCGGTCTATGCCGGAATCCGATTCCCCTCCACGACCGCTTTGAACAGGGCGTCGTAGTCGGCCGCGTGGGAGCGCCAGTCCAGGACCGCCGGCATCTCGCGAAGTGTATCCGGCGGTAGGGGGCGCTCCTCACGCTCCAGGATGGTCCGCAGTACTTCGAAGAGGTGATCTTCGTCATCGTAGAGCACCGGGGCGTGGAGGAGGGGGCGATGATGTGTCTCCGGAATCAGCTCCGGGTAGCTCAGCCGGTTCGGCAACACCGGATGGCAGCCGCAGTAAATGGCTTCCTGGATGGCAACCCCAAAAAATTCGTGCCGGGCCGTGGACACCACTACGTCCGCTCGGTGCAGGAGGCGACTGTATTCGTCGAAGTCCTCCGCGTAGCCGTAGTGGAGAATCCGCTCGGCGTAGCGCTCGAATGCCTGCTCAAACTCCTCCGGCTGCTCGTAAAAATGCTTCCCGGCCAGGATGAGCCGGAAAGGGACGCCCGCATCATCGAGCCGGTTCATCATCCGGAAGAAGGCCGACGGATTTTTGTCGTACTCCCAGCGCTGATTCCAGAGCACAATGGGCGGCGCGGTGCCTCGCGGCGTGCGCTGGGTACGGGTTCCCGCGTACGCGTCATGGGCTTGCAGGTCGATGCCTGGATGCAGCACTGTACTCTTGTCCCGGATGTCGCGCACGGTGTGCATGTTCGTGAAGTCCGGGAAGCCGCGCAGAAGTTGCGGCAGGGCCTCGGTAAACTCGTCGAAGTGCGACTGAGAATTGAACACCACCCGGTCGGCTGCGAGGGCGGAGAGGTAGTTTGTGACGGAATAGGCCCGCTCCCGCTCTTTTTCGGGCGGAAGGGGGTAGGTGAGCCGGTTTTCGTGGAAGTAAAGCACGACGGGCACCTCATCGAGGCAGGGCCGCGACAGCGACAAGACAGCCGGCAGATTGACCATGTCCGTGGCGACGAGTAGGTCGGGTTGGAATCCTTCGTCCAACACCGACTGCACCTTTTGGGCGAGTGTCACGCCGCCCCCTTCCATCCGCCACTGCCAGAAGCGTCCCGGCATGGTTACGAGACGCACGTCGTGCATGGTGTGGGTGGCCAGGCCGTTCAGAAAGCGCCGCCGAGATCCGCTGTGCCAGGGTTCGAGGGCGAGAACGTTCATGGGAACGCGAGGCGGGTTCGAAACGCGGATGAGCAGCGGCTATTGACGGTCGAGACGCTCGCGAAGCGCCTCGTCTTCCTTGGAGGTGGCGGGGCGCACGATGGCAATAGACCGTTCCTGAAGGGCCTCGCGAAGCACAGGGTCCCGTACCTCGTCCGGCGTAATGAAGGCTTTCTCTCCGGGCTGAAGGCGCAGGCGGCGCGATGCCATGGAGACCTCCAGGGCATCGGTACCATTGTTGGTGATAAGCATGCCGCGTCGCTCCCGATCGGACATAAGGGTAGGCGCTGTCGTGGTTAGACTCGTCCAGTGGCCCCCGCGAGCCGGTGTGGAAGAAGAGGCCGCTCTCTTCATGTTGACTCCACATCCAAAAACATATACACTGTGAGAGACGGTTGCACAACGACGGCCGCATTTTACCGAAAATCAGTCCTCGATGCCTTTTTGGTCGAGTCGCACGGCCCTGCACCATGCCCACTCTCGATACATTTGTGGAACAGACGGCCGGAGCCGTTCGGTGGCTGGGGAAGGGCCTTCTCGATATTGTGTATCCGCCCCGGTGCCTTGGCTGCGGGGCGCGTCCGGAGTCTTCCCACCTGCCGCTGTGTCCACAGTGTCTGCAGTCGCTGGAGCGTGCCCCCGAGATGGGAGTAGCGGCCCGCCTCGATCGCCTCCCGGTGGGGGCGGGAGTGTTCGACGTGGCGCGTGCCCTCTGGGTGTTCGACAAAGGGGGGACCCTCCAGGCGGTACAGCATGCGCTCAAGTACCAGAACCGGCCGCGCTACGGGGTGCCCCTGGGTCGGCTCATGGGCGAGGCCTTCGCCGATCAGCATCCGCCTCCCGATGGGGTAGTGCCGGTCCCCCTCCACCGAACACGCCGACTGGAGCGCGGCTACAACCAGTGCACGACGCTCGCTGAGGGGGCGGCGGAGGTACTGGGCTGTCCCTGTCGCCTCGACTTGTTGGCACGTCCCCATCCAACCCGTTCCCAAACCGGCCTCTCCCGGGAGGAACGGTGGCAGAACGTGCGCGATGCGTTCCGGGCCGCCCCAGACTGTGCCGGCGGGCGATGGTTGCTGGTCGACGATGTGCTGACGACCGGCTCCACCGCCGTGGCCGCGGCGCGTACGCTTACCGACGCTGGGGCCGAGGCGCCGTCCCTCATGACGCTCGGCTTGGCGCGACAGTAGTCCGCTTCGAAGCACGAGCATCCCCGACGCAAGCGGCGCGGGCACTCACCTCCGTTACTTCAGCTTGTCGGCGTGTTTTTGTCGCAGCTTGCTTACCTTGGGAGAAATGACGGACTGGCAGTAGGGCTGCGACGGATTTCGTTCGTAGTAGTCCTGGTGTTTGGCCTCGGCCTCGTAGAACGTATCAAGCGGTTCGACCTCCGTCACGATTGGATCACCAAAGACGCCGTTCGCCTCCAGTTCGTCAATCAGGGCCTCCGCGGTATCCTGTTGTTCGGTCGTGTGGGGGAGGATAATGGAGCGGTACTGCGGTCCCACGTCGGCGCCCTCCCGGTCCTTCGTCGTCGGATTGTGGATGGTGAAGAAGATCTCCAGGAGATCGCGGTAGCTGATGATCGCCGGATCGTAGGTAAGCTGCACCACCTCGGCGTGACCGGTGGTGCCATTACAGACTTGCCGGTAGGAGGGGTTGGGCACGTGCCCGCCTGCGTAGCCGGAGACGATGTCTGTCACGCCGTCGACTTCTTCGTAGACTGCTTCGAGGCACCAAAAGCAGCCGCCGCCAAGGGTCGCATGTTCCAAGTTTGCCACGAGTCGAAAGAGATTGATGAAAAAGGACTTGATTGATTCAAACGTACGGTCGAGATGCCTGTTGCTCCCGAGCTCAGGGGAGACACTTGCGTGCCGATCTTGTTACGACGAGCGACGGTGTTCGCGTGTGCAGCGACCCCGATTGGTAGGATTCATGAACGCCTAACACCAGGCGGGACGCAAAGCCCCGACGGGTACGTAGAGGAAAAGTCCTTTGCCATCTCAAATCGTTCCACAAATCACACCGCGCCATCATGGCCATCGAGCGCACTCTTGCAATCCTGAAGCCCGACTGTGTCCGAAAACAGAAAATCGGCGAGGTGCTCCGTCGCATCCAAGAAGCCGGGTTCGAAATCCAGGCGATGAAGATGCTGACCATGTCGAAGGCCGAGGCTGAAGGGTTCTACGCTGTACACGAGGACAAGCCCTTCTTCGACGACCTCACCGACTTTATGTCGAGCGGTCCGTGCGTGCCGGTCGTGCTCGAAAAAGAGAACGCCATTGCGGACTTCCGCGACCTCATTGGGGCCACAGATCCGGACGAGGCTGCTGAGGGGACCATCCGGAGCGACTTTGCGGGCTCAATCCAAGAAAACATCGTGCACGGGTCGGACTCCCCCGCCAACGGCCAAAAAGAAACAGCCTACTTCTTTGCCGAGCACGAAATCGTTGCCAACCAGTAGCGGAGGCCTTTCATGCAGCGTCTCCACGCCCACCGTATTTGGATCGAGAGGGGGCTTCTCGTGCTGCTCGGGCTCCTGCTGGGCAGCTGTGCCACCGAGGCCCAGTCGCCCGCATCCTCCGTGCAGACGGGGGCTGAGGTGCTTGCTCACAACGGGTTTGGAATGCTCGAAGACCAGCGGGTTGGGGTGATCGCCAACCACACATCCCGCGTCGATACCGTCCACCTCGTGGATCGCCTGGCGGCTGCGCCAGATGTGCGCGTAGAGGCCATTTTTGCGCCCGAACATGGCTTTCGGGGAACGGCGGGGGCGGGAGAGCCCATCGAAGGAGGGAGGGACGCGCGCACGGGAGCCCCCGTGCACAGTCTGTACGACGACACGCGGCGTCCCACCGCGGACGAGCTGGAAGGACTCGACGCGCTCGTATTTGACGTCCAGGCTGTTGGCGCGCGGTTCTACACCTACATCACCACCCTGGGCCTGGCCATGCAGGCCGCCGCCGAAGCTGACCTGCGGTTCGTGGTGCTCGATCGTCCCAATCCGTTGGGGGGCACCTACAGTTCGGGGTTCGTGCTAGAGCCGGCGCATCAATCGTTTGTCGGGCGCTACCCCATTCCCATTGCCTATGGCCTGACGATGGGTGAGCTTGCCCGCTATATCCGTCAGCAGGGCCTACTGGCCGGCGTTGGAGGACTGGACCTGTCGGTCGTGGAAATGGACGGATGGGTCCGCAACATGCAGTGGCCGGATACGGGCCGAGAGTGGGTCCCGCCGAGCCCCAACCTCCCCACTTGGGAAACCGCGTTTCTCTACCCCGGTCTGTGCCTCTTTGAGGGCGTGCGCGTGAGTGAGGGGCGGGGGACCGATCGCCCATTTTTACAGATTGGTGCCCCCTGGTCGCCTGCCGCGGCTCAGCAGGTGGTCGACACGCTCCGGACGCGCGATCTGTCGGGCATTGCGGTCGATACGGTGGCCTTCACGCCCCGATCGATGCCCCGGGCGGCCCCGTCGCCCCGGTTCGAGGGACAGCGCGTGCACGGCTTTGAGCTTTCGGTGACGAGCCGAGAGGCCGCCGATCCGATGCGTGTGGGCGTCCACGCCCTGCACGCCATGTATCACCAGTCGCGTGGGCAGGGAGATACGAACTTCGTGAGCCGGCCGGCGCACTTGACGCGCCTCGCCGGTACCGATCGGCTGCTACGAATGCTCCGGGCGGGCGCCCCACCCGACTCCATCGTTGCCAGCTGGCAGGGGGAGGTCGATGCCTACCGGGAGCAGCGCGCGTCTGCGCTGCTATACTGAGAGGGAAATTATGCGTCCTGGGGGACGTCCTCGTCGCTGGGAGACCACAGTAGGGCGTAGATGATTTCCGCGTACCCACCTATGATCAGGATCGGAGACACGTACAGAGAAATGAAGCCTTTATAGACGTTCTCGATGTACATGGCCGTGAACCCCACCGTGATGAGAAGTACCCCGATGAGCAGAAGCACGTAGTTCCACTTCTCGAAGACGAGCGTGCTAGACCGGCCGCGGCGCTTAGAAGAGTTCGGCATGCGTAGAGCGCAGGCTTCTTGGTGAGGATCAGCACCTTGCTCCGAGGGGCAGCTGCTCGGGTGCCCGCTGGCCACTTGGTGCGTTCCTGATTGACACCGGAGAAACCAGAGCCCTCTGGGGAAGGTTCCAGCCGCTGCCGTTTCGTGCATCACCGATTTTGCACTGTGAACCTCCCCCGGTACGTCGTTGCGCTTGGTCTCGCCCTGATGATTGGCTCGCTGGCGCCAGGCACTGCCGCCCAGTCCCTGGACCGTCGCATCGAGTCGATGTTGCAGGAACGCCGCGCCGCCCAGGCCTTCTGGGGGATCAGCGTTTACGACCTTGAGCAGGACAGTCTCTTGTACAGCCGAAATCCCGAGCGGGGTTTTCTCCCAGCCTCCAACCAGAAGCTGTTCACGACGGCCGCTGCGCTCGATCTGTTGGGACCGACCCACCGGTACGAAACGGCGCTCCGGTTTAACGGCACGACGGCCGATTCGGTGATGCAGGGGGATCTTTGGCTTGCAGGCGCGGGGGATCCCACCTTCGGAAGCACCGCGCGTCGCCGCACGGATCCGTTGCGCGACTGGGCCGAGCGGCTTGCGGAGATGGGGGTGCGTCATATCGAGGGGCGCCTCATTGGCGACGACAACGCTTTTCAGGAGGGGTTCTATCCTGATGGGTGGAATGTGAACTACCTGACGAGGGACAAGGGACAGCAGATTGGGGTTCGTGCTTCGGGGCTCAGCTATCGGGACAACTCGGTTCCGGTACGCGTGCAGGCCACCCAGCCGGGCCAGCCCCCGACCGTGCGCGTTCAGCCGGAGGGGGCCGTGGCATACGAAAACCAGGCCGTCACCAGTCGACGATGGCGCGGGAGCACCCTTCTGATTAACCGCACGTTTTCCACGAATAAGATCGTGCTCACGGGGTCGGTGGCGCGCTCCTACGAGGGCGTGCGGAACGTGCCTGTGAGCGACCCAACCGCCTTCACACTGCGCGTCTTCCGGCAGGAGCTCCGTGCGGCGGGAATTGAAGCCGATCTGTCGCTCGTGGACATCGATTCGCTCGACACGGTACCCGAGGCCGGTTCGCCGCTTTTCGTGAAGTTGTCGCCCCCCCTTTCCGAGATCGTGCGCGTGATCAACAAGCAGAGCGACAACTTCTACGCCGAACAGGTCTTTCGCACGTATGGATGGGGTGGTTCTGCGCGCGGCGGAGCACGTCGCACCGAAACGTTTCTACGACGCGCCGGCATCAATTCGCGCATGCTCACCATCAACGATGGCTCTGGGCTGTCCCGCAAGAACCTAATTACGCCGCGGGCCCTACGGAAATTACTCGTACACATGAGCGAGCATCCAGCCCGCGAGGCATTTGTGTCCTCCCTCCCCCAGGGAGGGGAGCGCAATACCACCCTCGACACCCGCTTGGCCCGAGTAGACGTGCGAGCAAAGACAGGGTCGCTGGCCTTTGTGCGGGCCCTGAGCGGGTACGTGGAGCGCCCGGACGGATCGCAGGTCGCGTTCGTGCTCTTTGCCAACAATTACACCGGGCCCTCCTACCAGATCACGCACACGATGGACGACATCGTTCGGATGATCGCGTCGCCCCCGTCGTGAGCACCCACGCATCCGACCCGGACGCCACGCTCTTGCTCCGCAGCACCCTCCTCGCATGTCGCGTTCTGTCCGCCGCCTGCTTGCCGCTGTCGCCGTCTTTGCGGCACAGTGGCTCATCGTGGGGCGCCTGCGCATCTACGGGGCCTATCCGGACGCTGCGCTGCTCTTCTTGGGGTGGTACGCCCTACGGGAGGGCCGCCGCCGCGGCACCGTGGTCGGGGCCGGTCTCGGCCTCGCCATGGACGTGGCCTACGGCACCTGGGGCATCCACATGTTCGTAAAAACCTTAATCGGCTTCTTGATTGGGCGCTTTGCGGTTGAGGAGCACACCCCCCTCATCATCCGGCCTCGGCAGGCGTTTTTGGGAAGCTTGGTGGTGGCGCTTCTCCACAATGGGCTCCTCGTGGCGTTCATCGCGCTCCAGACCCAGGCCACGACGAATTTTCTACTCTACGGGCTGTGGCTCGGGTCGGCGTTCTACACGGCAATCGTCGGTGGTATCGGGGCCTTGTTTGCGCAGCAATGATTGGGGGAGGCCCCTCCCGCCAGGGGACCGCGTCACGCCACGGTTACGTCCAGTAACGCGTCGAACGCCGAGAGGACCCGCTGGCGCACCGGCGACCGCTCGTCCATGGCCGTCAGGGGGAGGCGCACATGCGGCTCCATCCGCCCAAGAGCAGCGCACACGTCCTTGATGGGGATCGGGTTGGTTTCCAGGAAGCAGGCCCGCATGGCCGGCAGGAGTTCCGTGTGCCGCCGTCGGGCTGTCTCGAAGTCGCCGGCGAGCGCCGCCGCTACGAGGTCGCAGAACGGTTCGGGGACCGCGTTGCTGATAACCGAAACAGCCCCGTCGCCCCCCATCGCCACGAGGGGAAGCGTCATTTCGTCGTCCCCTGAGTACACGCCAAAGCCGTCCGGTCGGTGGGCGAGAAGATCACTGAGCTGGTTCACTTCCCCCGAAGCCTCCTTAATGCCCGCCACCTGCGGTACGTCTTCGGCTAGGTGCAGGGCCGTCTCGGGCGCAATATTAAAACTTGTGCGGCCGGGGACGTTGTAGAGGAGGATGGGGGCATCGGCGGCGTCGGCGATGGTTTTGACGTGGGCGGCGAAGCCGGCCTGGGAGGGCTTGTTGTAGTAGGGGCCTACGACCAAAAGCGCGTCGGCACCCGCCGCCACGGCTGCCTCCGAAAAGGCCACACTCTGGTCGGTATTGTTCGTCCCCGTGCCTACAATCACTGGCACCCGCCCGTCTGTCGTATCCACGGCCCAGTCCACGAGCCGGCGCCGCTCGTCGTCCGTAACCGTGGGATTCTCGCCGGTGGTGCCCAGCACCACGAGGGCCGACACGCCGCCCTCAATTTGGTGGTCGATGAGGCGACGAAAGCCGGCTTCGTCGAGCGTGTCGTCGGCGGTGAAGGGGGTAACCAGCGCGGGGGCAACGCCACGGAAGAGAAGGTCGTCAGACATAAAACGGTAGAGGAGGAAGGTGGGAGGGAGTGCGAATGGGGGCGTTCGTGTCAGTCGTTGAGCCAGTCGTCCAGCACGTCGTCCAGCGTGAACAACCCCGTGCGTCCGTGTAGCCACTCCGCTGCCCGCAGGGCACCCATCGCGAACCCACGGCGGTTTTTGGCACGGTGGCGCAGCGCAATGCGGTCGTACGGGCTATCGAATCCAACGGTGTGCTCGCCAAAGGTGGTGCCGGTTCGGGTGGAACTTACGTGCACCGTCTCGGGGTCAATGCGCTGGTGTTGTGTCTCCGGATCGATGTGGGTTTTTCGATCGAGGCCCTCCACCAACTGCTCAGCGAGCATCTGGGCCGTGCCGCTTGGGCTATCGGCCTTTTGCGTATGGTGCATCTCGTGAACGAACGCGTCGTAGTCGTCGAGAGCGTTCATGAGCGCTGTCGCGCGGTCCACCGCCCGCGAGAGGACCGCCACGCCGATCGAAAAGTTGGGGGCGTACAGCACGCTGGCTTTGTGCTGCTCCACGAGGCGCTCCACCTCGTCGAGGGCGTCGTACCAGCCCGTGGTGCCCATTACCACCGGAAGGCCCCACTCGCAGTAGCGCCGGAGGTGCGGGACCGCCAGGCGCGGCAGCGAGAAGTCGATCGCCAGGTCCACCTCGGACACCGTGGAGGGAGACGTCTCCAAGAAGGGGCGATCCGAGTGGAAACGAGTTGTGACTTGGTGGGGACTATCGGCGGCCACCGTGGCTACAGCCTGTCCCATCTGGCCGGTGCCCGTGAGTGCGAGCTTCATAGGAGTGGGAGAACGAGAATGTGGGAGTAGCAACAGACAACTTCCTATACGATGGATCGGGGACGCATGTTATGTCTGCGACACGGGACGCTTCCGTGGAGGGCGCAGACAAATTCGATGAAACGGAAGTGGGGGGCGCGTGTCCGGGAACGCGCTGACCGCCCAAAAGTAGACGATACGCACATTTGGACACGGGGCCATAGCTCAGTCGGTAGAGCGCTTGCATGGCATGCAAGAGGTCCGGGGTTCGAATCCCCGTGGCTCCACTTTTAGATGCCCCGAGCCGTGACCCTCCCCCCGCCCCGCGGCTCTGGGGCATCTATTCTTTTGCCATCTCCAACCTGCCGTCTCCTACGCTACCGGTCCTTTCGGAGCCTGGCGGAGACGGGCTGAGTCGACACGAGTGGCGGGCGAATCAGTGCAGGGATCCGTCAGGAAAATGGACAGGAGAGCTGGGCACCTCGGACTTGTACTACAGGCCGTTCGGGGATATATTTCTCTCCATGGACGAGCAGGTCCACGGGACATCTGTCTCGAGGTTGAGCACCGATTGCCTTCGTCAGCATGGTCCTCCCCGGATGGTCTCAGCTTGTGCGCTCCCTGCACCCAGCGTGGCGGAAGGAGCGGCGTGTGCTCCAGGCGTGTGAGGCTGCGTTCAAAGAAGGAGAGTACACGCTCGTGCGCATTCACATCAGCACGAGCCGGCCGTCTCTCACGGACGTCCTACCATGGTCGTCCGGGTTTCTAGAGACCCCTAAGTACTTTACCTACGACCTCGAGACCGAGGGAGAGCCTGACTTTTCGGGGATGAGCCGCGCGGAACGAAGAATTGTGCGCCGCTATCTCCGTCGCAATGCGGATCACGTCCGGCACCACGGTCGACAGCCTGTTCGTCCGGCGCGCACTCCACAGCGGGAGACTGAGGAAATATCCTCTCCCTCTGAGGGGGCGGCTCATTCCGAGATGGAAGCCCAAACGGGCTCCCCTGAGGCGACGGAGGAGAATGTACTCCAGGCGCCTGTCACCCTCAAGGGACGGGCCTTATGGTTCGGGAAAATTGCGCTGCGCACGAATAAGATCGTGGTCTCCGGGTGGACGTGGAGGGGCCCGATAACCCAGGCCATTCCACTCCGCGATATTTTGATGTTTGAGACCTGGGCCGAACGGGAGGGGAGTAACTTTCGGGTCGAACTCAATGACGGAGCGCCCATCCGGGGGCGAATTCGAGAAGGAATTGGGCTCTGGGAGGCGCAACTGGACACCGATGAACGGGTGGATTTGAGACGGCGGGTCGACTACTAGTCAGCCGCCAAGTCCGTCGGTGCTCCGATCCCTTTCCCAGAAGCCATCGTTAGAATCCGAGGATGCTTGCGGTCGTGGTCAACCCAATGGCCAGAAAGTAGAGCACCGAAATGGGCACGTGAACCCACCACCGATCGGTCAGGATGAGAGTCCCGATAAACACGATCGATACGCCGTTCGTCAAGAGTTCCTGCTCGTTGACCCCGAAGCCTTCGCTGAGCGCTCGCGCCGTCTGACTCCCGATCTGGCTCATGACGATAAAGCCGATGAACGTCCCGAAAAACCATCGGCGATGCGAGGCCGAGAAGTAAAATGCCCTCAAGTCCAGCGGGGCCTGCGTAGTTGGCGTCTCGACGGAGCCCCCATCAGCGTTTTTCGGTGCCTGGGACCTTTCCCACTCCGGGTCCGGCAGCGCAAATGCGCAGGTCAGATATAGAAGCAAAAACGTCAGGAGGTACGCGATGAAAAACGCCGGGGTCGCTCCCGTGAGAAACGAGAAGGAGTTCCACCAAATCTGGACAGCAAGGAGAAACGTGGTGGCGGCCCAGAGGAGAGGAAGCCAATGCCAGTCGACCCTCCGCCGGGGACGGACCAGTTCGCGTAGGCTCTGCGCTAGGTCCGTCAGACCGAGGCCGACGATGATTGAAAGCAGAGCAGCGATGTACTCAGGCTGAGACATGGTACAAGGGAGCGTGCGGAATCGGTGGATGTGCACGACAATACTTGAGCCACCGCCGAGGTACGTTCCCTCGGGCTAGCGAAAAGAACTCCTCGACCTGTTGAGCCGTCCATTGGTGCGTCCCTCGGGGGGAAGGAAACAGGTACGGCCTCCCTCACAGGGGAGATTGCGACCGTCCGCAAGATGATCATCGCGGGGCGAGACTGTCCGGTTACAGACCAGCTCTGAGGAAGCCCTAACCTTCCAATTCAGAGTAATCCCCAGTTGCAATGCTGTATCGGAGGGGCTTAGGTCACCATGAGTGGCCAGCGGCTTCTTCGACGTAGAGACCGGTCGGGATTTGCACAGTCATTGTAGAGAAGAACGGGACGGTTCGAGAGCCACCCGATGCATTTGGCCCAAAACAAAAACCCCGTAAGCCGTTGGGCCTACGGGGTTTGGCGGGACAGCGTAGTGGAGATGCCGGGAGTCGAACCCGGGTCCGCGTAGCCGCACAAGTCGAGCCTCTACGTGCGTAGTGAATGTATTGGCAGTTCACGCCGACCGTTTGCCCATTCACGAGGCCAGGCCGCCGTTGAGGCTGATTGAGGTTCGCCGATCCGTCCCCAGCCGGAGAACGTAGCGGCTACACCCTTTTTGTCGATGTCCTACGCTCCCCAAGGGTCAGGAGCGACGTAGGACAGATGGGGGCTGTTACGCCGCCATCGCGTACGAATAATCGTCCGCAGTTGCGAGTTCCTGACAGGATTTACGAGCGTACCAGGAAGCTCGGCAAGACAGCCCGCTGCACGTTACTACGCGTCGAAGCCGTGTCATCCCCAAATGTGAAAGAGCAGTGCGTCAAATTCTGACCGACGCATCGTTTAAGACGTGATCTCCCCGTCGATGTTCCGTAGTCGTGAGCCCTACGTGACCCGGGCTTTTCAGGCGATTTCCCATAAACAAGCGACGGTGCCACGTGTAGATGGAATGCCTCTACGCAGTTGCCGTCTTTTCGCTGCTCAATACGCCTTCCTGATGTCTTCGTCTCCGCCCGAGTCTGCCGACAAGATCTACGAACCCCAGTTCGCCGAATCCGCCGAACGATTGGAGGCATACGCCGATTTTGTGGCGATTGTGAAGCAATTGCGCCGCGATTGTCCGTGGGACCGGGAGCAGACCCACGAATCGGTGAAACATCTCCTCATTGAAGAGGCCTACGAGGTCGTGGAAGCCGTTGATGAGCGAGACTGGGGAGCCCTGACGGAGGAACTAGGCGATGTGTTTCTGCACGTGCTCTTCCACGCGACCATGGGAGAAGAACAGGATCGATTTACGCTGGCAGATGTCATCGAGGCGGAGACGGACAAGCTTGTACGCCGTCATCCGCACGTTTTTGGCGACGAGGCGGCCAGCGATTCGGAGACGGTGGCGGCCTCGTGGGAAGAAATCAAGCAACAGGAGAAGGATGGGGAAGGGGAAGCCTCAGTGCTCGATGGGGTACCGCCCCAACTCCCGGCGCTGCTCCGGGCCCAGCGGGTCCAGGAAAAAGCTGCGGGAGTAGGTTTTGAGTTTCCTGACCGTGGGGAGGCTTGGGAGAAGGTGCAGGAAGAGCTCAGAGAGTTTCGGGAGACCATTGAGGAGGGCGACTGTCCCGACCGGCAGGAGGAAGAGCTTGGCGATCTCCTATTTGCACTAGTCAACTATGCCCGCTACGCCGGACTCAATCCCGAAAATGCGCTCCGCGAGGGCGTCGATGGGTTCAGTGACCGCTTTCAGCAGGTGGAGCGCCGCCTGGCAGATCGTGGGGTTTCCATCGACGAGGCAGACCTCTCGGAGGTGCGTCGGCTCTGGGCGACGACGAACGGCGCAGAGGGGTAGAGCGGTCCGTCTGCTCGAATGTGTCCTGGGGGGCGGACCCTCGTAGCAAGAGAGTGTCAACTACCGCCCGCATCGTGCGTTTGAGAGGCCCGGAGCGATCTTTCTCCAATGCCCCCCGTGCTCATGCACACCGTCGTCGAGTCCATTGCCACCGGCAACCCGCCGCTCCGCAAGCCCCAGCCGGAAGCGGCCGAGTTTATGCAACAGATTGAGCGGCTCCCCGAACCCCTGCGGGCGCGGCTGCCGCGGCTCTACGAGCAATCGGCCATCGACTACCGCTACTCCTGCGTGGGCGATTACGGCGAGGACGATCCAAGCGCCTTTGACTTCTTTCCCGAGAACTGGGCGCTGGAGCCAGCCCCTTCTACCCGAGAGCGCAACGAAAAATACCGCGAGGCGGCCATCCCCTTGGCCGAGGACGTGGCAGGCCGGGCGCTCGATGCGGCCGACACCACGGCGGACGACATCACGCACGTCATCGCCGTGAGCTGCACCGGCTTCTTTGCGCCGGGACTCGACATCGAGCTCGTAAAACGGCTTGGCCTCCCCGCCGATACGGAGCGCACCTTCATCGGCTTCATGGGGTGCTACGCGGCCTTCAACGCCCTGCGGGTGGCACATAGCTTCTGCCAGAGCCGGCCCGACGCCCGGGTGCTGGTGGTGTGTACTGAACTCTGTACGCTCCATTTTCAGATTGAGGACACCCTGGAAAGCGTCGTCGTGAACTCTCTCTTCTCCGACGGCGCGGCGGCTACTGTGCTTTCGGCCCGGTCCGGGCACGAGGCAACGGGGCGCCTCGCATACATCGATGGCCAGAGCCGGCTCGACGACGATTCGATGGAGGATATGACCTGGGCCATCGGCAACACGGGCTTTCTCATGGGGCTTTCTGCGCGGGTGCCGGACGTGATTGCCGACCACCTGCCCGGTTACATCGATGACCTGCTCCACGCCAACGATCGGGAGTCCGCGGACATGGACTTCTGGGCCGTGCATCCTGGCGGACGGGCTGTGGTAGAACGGGCGCAGGAGGTGCTTGGTCTCGACCCGGACGACGTGCAGCCCAGCCTGGAAGTGCTCCGGCAGTACGGAAACATGAGTTCCCCCACCATCCTCTTCGTGCTCCAACGCATTCTCGAACGACAGGTGCAGGGCGACGGGGCCCCGCCGGATCGAGGGGTGGCGATGGCCTTTGGGCCGGGACTTACGATTGAAGGGGCGCTGTTTGAGCGGGTCTAGAAGGGGAGAGGGGCATTAGAGTTGAGTTAAAGCAGGTTCTTTGCGGGCACGACGGGGAATGGGGCGCCGTACAGAGGACCCCGCTGGTCGCAAACCGAATGCCAGATCGATGAGTGCTGCCCCCCAGCTTCTCCTCGTAGAAGACGAGCCCGACGTTGCCTCCTTCGTCCAACAGGGCCTCAGCGAGGAGGGGTACGCAGTGGATTGGGTACAGGAGGGCCGGCGGGCGTTGGAGCATATCCGGCAGACGTCGGTCGATCTCGTGCTGCTCGACATTCGCCTGCCGGATCTCTCGGGGATTGATGTGTGTGAACGTCTCCGGCTCCATCAGCCGGACCTGCCGATTATGATGCTTACGGCGCTCGACGCGGTGGAGGATCGCGTGAAAGGCCTGCGTGCCGGGGCGGACGACTATCTCCCCAAGCCGTTCGCCTTCGACGAGCTGCTGGCCCGCATTGAAGCACTGCTCCGGCGTGTGGAGCAGACGGACCGCACCGAAGTGTTGCGGGATGGACCGCTCGCGCTGGACCCGGCGGCCCAGACCTGCACGTACGAGGATGAAGAGGTATCCCTCACGCCCACGGAGTTCGACTTGCTCGCCTACCTCATGGCACGGCGTGGTCAGGCCTTGAGTCGAGACACCATCCACCGAGATGTTTGGGGCCACGAGTTCGATCGAGGCACCAACCTGATCGACGTGTACGTGAACTACGTCCGGCGGAAGCTCGATGACGTCGGGTGCCCTTCGCCCATCGAGACGGTGCGCGGCGTGGGGTACCGTTATACCTCCTGCACAGACGAAGAGGACTCGCGTGATTGATCTTACGAGCGACGCGGATGCGTCCGCCGACATGTCGGGGGCGAACCGGCCGTCGTTTCGGCGGCGCCTGCTCACCGTGGTGGGGCCGGCGCTGGCGGGCGCGCTCCTCTTGCTCGGGTTTCTGGCATGGGGAGCCGTGTACGTCGCACTGCAACGGAGTGCGGTAGAGGTGCTCCGGGCCGAGGCCAGCGAAATTGAGGCCGACATCGTGCAGGATGACGGCGATATACAGGTGGGCGGCCATGCCTGGTCCGAAGTGCATCACCGGCTGGCCGCCCCGCGCGTGGATCCCGTCTTTGTGCAGGTATTCGACCGAAACAATCGGATTCTGCGGGCCTCAACGAACATCGACTCACTCAGCGCCCTCTATCCCGAGCAGCTTCTGGCGCCTGCCACGCCGTACGACTGGGTTCCTACGCTCCGAACCTTTGAGGCTGGGGGGCGCACCCTGTACTACCTCGTCCGTCCCATTTTGCGAAACGGAGCGACACTGGGCTACGTGCAGGTGGCGCGTGCAGTGCCGACGTACGGGGCCGCCCTTACGCAGTATGGTATCGCCCTGGCCGTCGTCATTGCGGTGCTGTTTGGGGGACTGATGGTCCTGGTCGCCTGGGCAGCCACGCGGGTCTTGGCGCCGCTCCGCCGCATCACCGCGTTCGCTGAGACCACCACCTCGGCCGACCTGGACGAGCGAATTTCGGTGCCGGCGGCCGCCGACCACGAAACTGCTCTGCTGGCCCAAACCGTCAATGACCTGCTCGACCGGCTGGAGGAGAGCTTCGAGGCGCTCCGTACCTTCACGTCCAACGCCGCCCACGAGCTCCAGACGCCCCTCACGGTGCTGCAGGGCCACGTCGAGATCGCCCTGCGCCGCTCCCGCTCCGCCGAGAGCTACGAGTCGACCCTCCAGCTCCTCGACCGCAAGCTGGGCGACATGGTGCGCACGGTCCGCGCACTGCTCACGTTGACCCGCCTCGATCGGGGCGAAGAACTGTCCACCGAGCCGGTGGCACTGGGCCCGCTGGTACGCGAGGAGGCAGAGACGGCCCGGTCGCGGGCACGGGAGAAGGGCCTGGAGCTCACCATTGAGGTGGAGGACGTGTGGGTCGACGGCCAGCCCGACCTGCTGCGCGAGGCGACGCAGAACCTCGTGGACAACGCTGTCAAATACACGGAGGAGGGTGCAGTGCGGGTCACGGTCACGTCGGAGGACGAGCGCGCCGTTCTTCGGTGTCGAGACACGGGCATGGGAATCGAGTCGGAAGATCTTCCGCACGTGGGGGGACGCTTCTATCGTAGTGCACAGGCCAGCACGGCGGCGTCGGACGGGAGTGGGCTCGGGCTGGCGCTGGTCCGTCGCATTGTAGAGGCGCACAACGGCGAGCTTCGGGTTTCATCGGCGCCAGGGGAGGGAAGCCGATTTGAGATTGTCCTTGAGACAGTGCCGGCCCCAGCCTCGCCAATGGAAGAGCGCGCGTAGGCCCCGCCGCCTGGGGGCTTTACGTCCTGTGACCGGCGGTCCACGGGGCCGGCGTCGTCGGAGGGGGCAACCCGCCTGCAGCTTCGGTATTGAGACGTCTCGGGGAGAGATAGGAGACTTTTTCCCACGCGAGATCCCCAAGATTGCGCACCGTGTCGCCGGAACGAGGGCGAACCCTCATCTCTAACCGTCCTCTAATCCGCTTCTCATCGCGCCCTAAGATCCCGTGTGAGGGCGCGAGCGTCCAAGTCGTGCCTGTTTTCGAACAGGCCGCTTCGGCCCAACTGATCGGCCGTACGTCCTACGTTCTACGTTTTCGACGACCGACCTCCCGTGTCTGATGCGTGCTGATGGTTTCCATTGGGGGAGAACCCTGTTCTTGATTCCCCTGCTGGCCGTTCCAGCACTTCTCCACGGCCAGCCCCTGCCCGACACCCTCACGTTTGAGCGTGCGAAAGAGCTGCTGCGGACGAACAACCCACACCTTCGGGCCGCACAGGCTCGGGGACGAGCGACCGGGCAGGCCGCCCGGGCTGAGGCCCTCTTCCCGAACCCCACGCTGAGCGTCTCGGAGGAGCGGACGGACCTGGAGGGTGACGGGGTGGACGATCAGTGGTACCTCTCCGTCACGCAGCCGCTGCGCTACCCCGGCGAGCAGGGTGCCCGTTCCGCCGTGGCTGCCGCCACCGCCCGTGCCGCGGAGGCCGATGCGCAAGAAACGGCTGCCTCGCTGTACCGCACCGTTCGCCGTCGCTATTTGGACGTGGTGGTGGCCGAGCGTCGCCGTCGCATCCACCGTCGCTTTGCCGAGGCCATTCGCACCGCCGCCCGAGCTGCCCGCGTGCGGGTGCAGGAGGGCGACTTGGGCACTGTCCGGCAGGCCCGCGTGCAGACGGCGCAGGCGCAGTACGAAGACGGACTGGCCGAGGCGAGGCGGACCCTCCGCACGGCCCGTACCGACCTCTATGCCCTTCTCCATCCCGACGACGCGCCGCAGGCCCGGGCCGACACCACGGCGCTTCCCGACTTTGCCGTAGCGGGGACGCTGCAATATCGCCCTGTACGGATTTCGCAGGGGGCCGCTCTCCAGCGGGCGCTCCAGCAACGCGGGCGGATGCAGGCAGCACGGGCCACCCTGGAGGCGCAGCGCGAGCGTCTGACGGCGGCCCGCTACGGGCGCCTGCCCGACCTCAGCGTCTCTGCCGGGCCCAAGACCCAGAACCTCCCCGACTCCGGGCCCACCTATGGGTTCACCGCGGCGCTCAACGTGGAGCTCCCTCTTTGGAACGGCGGGAAAACCAACGTCGATGCGACCCGCAACCGCCGTGCGGAGGCCCAGGCCCGCCTGGAAGCGGCCCGCCGCGGGGTTCGAACGGACGTGCGCACCGCGATGGACGATCTGCAGAGTTACCGGACGCGTATCGAAACCGTCTCGCAGACAGTCCTGGCGGACACTGATTCGCTTCTCCAAAACGCCGAGTACGTGTACCGGGAAGGCGACATCACGCTCTTTGAACTGCTTGACGCCATGGAGGCGGCCCGCTCGGCTGCCCTTCTCGACACCCGCCTCATAGCAAATTACCTTCGTGCGCTCTACGACTTAGAGTACGCCCTCGGCGTGGGCCCCACCGATGCGCCCGTCGTGGTGGAAGGGGCGCTCGATCTCCGCGATGCGCCCCTGAACTGACCCTGCCGAGAGGCCTCTCCCCCGAACCAGCCAACACCGCCATGATGCGCCATCGTGTCTCTCTGCTTTTCACGTTTCTCGCGGCCGCCGCGCTTCTCCTGAGTGGGTGTGGCGGAGAGGGAGGGGGGGCGCCCCAGACCGCGAACGCTGATACCACGACCGATCCGAACACGATCACCCTCTCGGAGGCGCAGCTGCGAGAGGTGGCCGTGGAAACCACGACGGTCATCGAGCGGCCCGTGACCACGACTCTCCAGTTGCCCGCCCGCGTACGGCCCAGCGCCGACCAGGAGGCCTTCGCGACGACGCTGGTGAGCGGGCGGGTAGAGCGGCTTCGCGTCTCGGCCGGCGACCGGGTGCAACGGGGCGAGGTGCTCGCGGACGTAACGGCACCGGACCTTGGCCGGATGGTGGCGGACCTGCGGCAGGCCCACGACGAATGGGACCGCCAACGACGGCTCGATGAACGAGGGGTGGCGATCGAGAAGAACTTGCGGGCCGCCGAGCGGCAGTGGCAGGCGGCGCGCCAGCGGCTCCGGGCCATCGGCGTGCGTCCCGAACGCATCGAGCGGGTGGCGACCGGAGCCGAGGACCTGTCTGCGCTGCCACTGGAGGCGCCCCTCTCTGGCGTCGTCCTCGAACGGATGACGGTCCTCGGGGCGCCGGTGGCCCAGGGCGACAAGCTCTACCACATCGCCGACCTCCAGCCCATCCGGGTCGTGGCGAGCGTGTTTGAACGGTCGCTGGACCAGGTACGTCCGGGCCAGTCCGTCACCGTGACCACTCCGATGGCTAATCGCACCTACGAGGGAACCATCGATCACCTCACGCCGCAGGTGGACGACGAGAGCCGCGCCGCCAGCGCCCGGGTGGTGCTCGACAACGCCGACGGCATGCTCCGTCCCGGCATGTACGCCACTGTCAAGGTCCGGCGCACCGGCGCGCCACAGGCGGCCCTCCCCGCCGACGTACTCCTCACCGACGCCTCCGGAGCCTACGTCCTCGTACGCGAGGGCGAGCGCACCTTCCGCCGCGTCTACGTCGACGCCGACCCCAGTGCCGACGGCGACGTGGCCGTATCGGCTCTTGCCCCGGGCACCGCGGTCGTCTCGGGTGGAGCCTACCAGATCGTGAGTGCCCTAAACCAGCGCCAATAGGCGGTCGGTGAAGAAATTGCTCCAAACTGCGCTCTGAATCAGAGAGGGGCCCTCCCGTTGTTCGCCTTCTCTCCTTTCGTTCCCCATACTCGTTCCGTCTCCAATGTTCGACCGCCTCGTCACGTCCGTCGTCAAGAACCGCGTCCTCGTCCTGCTCCTCATGGCCGTGCTCGTGGGGTGGGGCATCTACAGTTGGCGTCAGGTGCCGGTGGACGCCTACCCGGAACTCACCAACAACCAGGTGCAGATCCTGACCCGCGTGCCGGGCATGTCGCCGGTGGAAGTGGAGAAGCTGGTCACCTATCCCATCGAGATCAGCATGACGAACCTGGAGGGGGTGCAGAAAAATCGTTCGCTGAGCCAGTTTGGTCTCAGCGTGGTGACCATCGTCTTCGAGGAGGACATGGACCCGTATTTCGTGCGGAGGCTTGTGTCACAGCGGCTCAATCAGGTGAAGGGCGACCTCCCGGCGAAGGCTGAGCCGTCGCTCGGGCCACTTTCTACGGCCCTGGGTCAGGTGTACCAGTATGCACTGGTGGACGAGCCGAACGACGGGCGCTCGTACTCGCCCCGCGAGCTGCGCACCATGCAGGACTGGATTCTGGCCCCCGAACTGCGCACGGTGAGCGGCGTGGTGGAGGCCAATGCTCTGGGCGGCTTTGTGAAGCAGTACCACGTGCGGTTCGACCCCGACCAGCTCGTCAACTACAACCTGTCGCTCGATGAGGCCTACCGGGCGCTCCGCGAGAGCAACCAGAACTCGGGTGGCAACTACATCCTCCGCAACGACCAGCAGTACGTGGTGCGCGGCGTGGGGCGCCTCGGGGCTGAGGGGGGCGACATCGTACAGGACCTGAAGAACACCGTCATCGCGAGTCGCGACGGCACCCCGATTCTCGTGGGCGACGTGGCTGAGGTAAAGGTGGACCACGCGGTTCGGCACGGTGCGGCCTCGATGAACGGCCGCGGCGAGACCGTCGTCGGCATCGTGATGATGCGGCGCGGAGCGAACGCCCAGAAGGTCGTGAACAACGTGCAGGCCAGGATGGAGAACCTGAAGCAGGCCCTACCGCCGGGCGTGGGCGTGGAGGTCTTCTACAATCGCAACGAGCTGACGAGCGCGGCCATCGGCACCGTTACCACGAGCTTGCTCATCGGGGGGCTCCTCGTCATCCTCGTGCTCCTCAGCTTCCTGGGCGACTGGCGCTCGGCGCTCGTCGTGAGCCTTGTGCTGCCTATGACGGCCCTCATCACCTTCATCCTGATGAATTACTTCGGGTTCAAGGCGAACCTGATGAGCCTGGGGGGGCTCGCAATTGGGCTCGGGATGTTCGTGGACGGGGCAATCGTAATGGTGGAGAACATCTACCGGCTCCGCGAGCAGAATCCCGACGCCTCGATTGGTCTCATCGTGGTGCGGGCGGGGCGAGAGGTGGCCCGGCCCATTGCGTTCTCCGTGGGCGTCGTCATCGCCGTCTTCCTGCCCCTCTTCACGCTCCAGCAGATGGAGGGGCGCATGTTTCGGCCTATGGCTTACACCGTCTCCTTCGCCCTCACCGCCGCGCTCTTCCTGGCCCTCACCATGGCCCCGGCCCTGAGCTCGTACTTGCTCGCGTCGGTCGGGACGTCCGATGAAGAGACCGGAGATCCTGAAGCGTCGGCCCAGGGGGACGGACGGCGCGTTCCTGAATCCGGGGAGCGCGCTGCGGGCACGGGGGCGACCAATCGATTGGTCGCGTGGCTGAAGGCCGGCTATGAGCCGCTGCTGGAGGCGGCCCTCCATCACCGCTGGGCCACCGTGGGCGTCGGCGTGCTCCTGATTGGGGGCGGGATCGGGGTCTTTTCCACGCTCGGGACCGAGTTTGCGCCGGACCTGGAGGAAGGCTCCGTCGCCATCCAGGTGGCCCTGGAGCCGGACGCCGCCCTCCAGACGTCGACTGACGTGCAGACGAAAGTGGAGAATACGCTCACTGCGTTCCCCGAGGTGACGAAGGCCGTGAGCAAGACCGGTCGCCCCGCCGTGGCGTTCGACCCCATGGGCCAGAACTTGACTGACATGTTCGTAGGGCTGGCCCCACGCGACACGTGGCGCTTCGATTCAAAAGAGGCCCTCGTGGATTCGCTGCGGGCGCGTGTCAACCAGATTCCAGGGGCCAACTTCGCGTTCACCCAGCCCATCGCCCTCCGGCTCGACGAGATGGTGAGCGGGGCCAAGAGCGAGATCGCCATCAAAATTTTCGGCCCGGACCTCGACGAGTTGAAGCGGCTGCAGTCGGAGGTCTCAGCGGCCGTGTCCGACCTTCCGGGGGCGGCGGACATTCTACCCTCGCAGATTGCAGGCTTCGGCTACGTGGAGGTCTCGATCGACCGCGGCGCGGCGGCGCGCTACGGGCTGAGCGTGGGGGCGGTGCAGCGGGTCATCAACGTGGCCGTCGGTGGGGAGCGGGTGAGCACCATTCTGGAGGGGGACCGACGCTTTGCACTCGTGGGGAGGTTTCAGGAGGCCGCCCGCGGCTCGGTGGAGTCGATCCGCAATGTGCCGTTGCGGACGCCGGGCGGGGCACAGGTTCGGCTCCGCGACGTGGCGTCCGTGAGGCTAACGGAGGCGCCGGCCGAAGTGACGCGCGAGCAGGGCAAGCGCAAGATTACGCTGGGCGTGAACCTGAGCGGACGTGACGCGGGCAGCTTCGTCGCCGAGGCGCAGGAGGCCGTGCGGGCCTCGGTAGACTTTCCTGCCGGCTACACGGTGGACTGGGGCGGGCAGTTCGAGAACCAGCAGCGCTCGCAGCGCCGGCTCATGCTTATCCTGCCCATTACGCTGGCCATCGTGTTCGTGCTCCTGTTTATGACCTTCAACTCGCTCAGCCAGGCCGTCCTCGTCTTCCTGAACATTCCGGTGTCGCTGGTGGGCGGGGCCGTCCTGCTATGGGCGATGGGCCTCTACATGAGCGTGCCCGCCTCAGTCGGCTTTATCGCGGTGCTCGGCATTGCGGTCCAGAACGGCGTCGTGATGGTCAGCTTCATCGACAACCTGCGGCAGCGGGGCCGGTCGCTCGTGCAGGCCGTGCGGGAGGGGGCGCTCCTGCGCCTGCGCCCCATCCTGATGACCACGCTCACGACGCTGCTGGGACTCCTGCCGCTGTTGGTGGCCGAGGGCATTGGGGCGAACGTACAGCGGCCCCTCGCGGCGGTGGTCGTGGGCGGGATTCCCACCCTCGTGGCGTCGACACTACTTCTTCTGCCCACGCTCTACGGCTGGTTCAATCCCGAGACGCAGGCTGAACGTCCGATTGTGCGAGAGATGGAGGCCGGCGAGCAGCGCGAACTTCGTGGCAGCGTGACTGCATAGTGCGGGCCACGCTTGCCTAGGGGCTCCTTACAGTTGGATCCGTGTTTTCGCCATAGACTCTTTGTCCGCCATGAAGTTAATTACCGCTTACATTCGACACCTAGTGCAGGATGAGGTCGTGGACCGTCTCCGACGGATGGAGGTGCCGGGGGCCAGCCTCAGTGAGGTGCAGGGGTTCGGCCGCGAGGCCGATCCGGAAGGCGGGGAATCGTACGGGCCACAGGTCTCCCCCTATCAGCGCGTTGTTAAATTGGAAGTGGTGTGTGACGACGAGGCGGCCACGACCATTGCACAAGCCATCGCCGAAACTGCACAGACGGGCCGGCGGGGCGACGGAAAGGTGTTCGTGACTCCGGTCACGCAGGCCATCGACATCCGGACGCAGGAGACCGGGGAAAACGTAGTGTAGTCGCTTCGCCCCGTAATTCCATCCCTACAGTTCCAAACAATGACCGCTGCTCACTGGCATCTCGTGCTCAACCACATCCCGCTGCTAGGCATCCTGTTTGGCGCACTGCTTTTGGCGTACGGCCACTGGCGTCGTCAGGACGACGTGCAGACGGCCAGCCTGGGCCTCCTCGTCGTGGCCGGGCTCGCCATCATCGCTGTGTACCTGACGGGAGAGCCGGCGGAAGAGGTAGTGGAGGGACTGGCCGGGGTGTCCCACGACGCCATTGAGGCCCATGAGCACTTCGCGTGGTACGGGCTCGTGGCGGGCATTGCGACGAGCATTGGGGCGCTCGGGACGCTTCTCTACGGGGCCGTTCGCCAGCGGCTGGTGCGTTGGACGGTATGGCTGACTCTCCTCCTCGCCCTCGTGAGCGTTGGCCTCATCGGATACACGGCCAACCTCGGGGGTAAGATCAGCCACCCTGAGCTCCGCACCGATACGGCCACACAGGCCGTGCCGGGGGACGAGCACGACGGAGAGGACTGAAGACGGACATTGGAGGGACGGGAGGCGTGGATACGCAGAGGAACGAAGTCCCTGACGTAGGGATGCTTCCATGCATCCAGACGTCCATGTCTATTTCGTCAGTCCCGGGGTCCGGTTCAGAAACTCGTCGTAGAGTTTCGTCGCGCGGTTTTCGAGGGGGAGCTTGTAGCCGTCGATGAAGAGGTGCCGGACGTTGGTATCGGGCTGGAACGGGTCACCATTCGCCACGAAGAGATTGGCCCGCTTGCCCGCCTCGATGGTGCCCACCTGGTCCTCGATCCCAAAGATCTGGGCCGGGGTGGTCGTGATGGCGCGGAGGGCCTCCGTTTTGCCGAGGCCGTGCGCGGCGGCGAAGCCGGCGTGGAAGACGAGATTCCGTACGTTCTCGGTCTTGCCGGAGCGGAGGGCCACCGTCACGCCCGCCTCGTGGAGCAGGGCGGGTGTGCGGTAAGCCTTGTCGTACCGGTCGCTCTCACGACTCGGCGGCTGCATGATGGAGCCAACGAGTACCGGCACGTCGGCCGCTGCGATCTCATCGGCCACGCGCCATCCTTCCATGGCGCCGCTCAGGATGACTTGATCGAGCACGCCCCGCTCCTCGGCCCAGTCGAGCGCCGCCGAGAGGTCGGGTGCGGCGTTGGCGGAAATCATGAGGGGCTGCTCTCCCCGAATCACCGGAATGAGGCCCTCCATGGCGGGCACGAACTCCGGCTTGCGGCGTGTCTCAGGCTCCACCGCCACCGCAGAGTCGATGCGGGCATATCGTTCCGCCTGGGTCCACAGCTCGTTGAGCTTATTGAGGGCTTTGTCCGCTTCCTTCTGGATGGTTTCGGGGGACCGGTCGTCCGAAGGGCCCTGGCGGCCCACCGACGGAAAATCGAGCTTCGTGAGCGTCACGCCGCCTAGGTGCATCTGCTCCGGGGTGTAGCCATGGAGGCTAATTAGGGCTGCTGTGCCGGGCAGGATGCCCTCTTCCGGTTCCGTAATGACGGATGTAATTCCGTGGACGCGCGTGGTAGGCACGTGCACGGAGTTGGGGTTCACGGCCGTGAGGGCGTTCATGTGGGCGGTCAACTCGCCAATCTCGTTGAAGTCCTGCGTCTCCGGCAGCGACCCCACCTCCGCGATGCCGAGATGCGTGCCGCTGTCGATAAATCCGGGATAGACCGTCAGGCCCTCGCCGTCAAAGGTCTGGGCGTTCTCGGGCACCGTGGCACCGGGCCCAACGGCAGCGATCGAGTCGTCCTGGATGACGACCGTTCCCTGATTCACCGTATCGCCGGGCGCGACGACGATTTGGGCGTTGGTGAGGGCGAAGGGGCCCTGGTAGCCGGGGGTCTTTTGGGCGTGGGCAGGACAGGCCAGGAGCAGGGCGAAGCACAAGGCCAAGACCGCGGATACGTGAGGAAGGCGGGGACGGAAGGCGGAAAGCATAGGAGAGAACGTCAGTCAGCAGGCGGTCAGAGAGGAAGAAGGGGCGGTGCTTACCGGCCGGTATTTTCGAGGGTCACGCCGTTCTGGGTGGCGCGCAGTTGGGTCACCCCCTTCAGACAGCTGTGGGCGGCGTGGCGACTCCACCCGTCGCGGGCCAGCTCCACGGAGCCCTCAGGGTCGACGCGGAGTCGCATGTCGTCCGGGTCCTGCTCATGGTCGAAGCGCACCACCCCGTCCACGTATGTCCGCTGCGGCTCGGTGTAGACGGAGAGCGGGTGTTCGCTAAAGAGGGCGAGGTCGGCGTCTTTGCCCTCTTCGATGGACCCGACGCGGTCCGCAATGCCGAGTTGGCGGGCGGGATTAATGGTGATAAGCCTCAGGGCCTGGGTGTCCGAGAGGTCGCCGTAGCGTTGGGTCTTGGCAGCCTGGAGGTAGAGGTCGCGCTGCTCGCCAGGAATGTCGGTATTTATCGAGGTGTTGACGCCGTTCTCGGTGAGAATCGCGGCGTTGTAGGCGGTCGAGTAATACACCTCGAACTTGTAGGACCACCAGTCCGAAAAGACGGAGGCACCGGCGCCGTTGTCCCCAAAGGCCGCCAGTTCGGGGGCAATCTTAAAGCCCTCATTCACGTGGTGGAAGACAAGGTTCTGGATGCCGAAGTCTTCGAAGACCTTCATCAGCATGAGGAGCTCGTCGGCCCGGTAGCCGTGGGTCTGCACCAGGATGTCGCCCCGAAGAACGCCCGCAAGCACCTCCAGGCGTTCGCTGTGGGCGGGTGGCTGGGCGCGGTCGCCATTCTGGTAGTCCTGCTCGGCCTCCATGTAGCGCCGTGCTTCCGTGAGGGCCTCACGGATCACCTGTTCCACACCCATGCGGGTGCGCGGCACCTGGTCGCGCCCCTCGCCGTAAAGGCCGGTCGGATTCTCGCCGAGGGCAAACTTCACGGTGCGCGGGGCGCCGTCCATCTTGAGGGCATCGGGGGTGGTGACGCCGTAACGGAGCTTGATCGTTTCATTGCGGCCACCAATCGGATTGGCCGAGCCGTGCATCACGTGTGCAGTCGTCACGCCCCCGGCCAGGGCGCGGTAAATGCCAATGTCGTACGGGTCCAGTACATCGCCCACCCCTACCTCGGCGGTCACTTGGTTGGTGGCCTCGTTGACGTTGCTAATGGCCATGTGTTGATGAGACTCCACGATGCCCGGCATCACGAACTCACCGCTGGCGTCGTACACCTCCACGCCGTCGGGTGCGGACACGTCTTGGCCCACCTGCGCGATGTCACCGTCGCGCACCAGGACGTCGCCGTTCTCGATGGTGCCGTTCGTGACGGTGAGCACCGTGGCGTCCCGGATGAGCCAATCGTCGGGCGCGTCGGCCCGCAGCTGGTCCTGGGCCGTGGCGGGCGCCGCGAGCCAGAGTGCGGCGGCGAGGAGGGAAAGCAGAGAACGAAGGCGCATAGAGCGAGGAGGAATCATGGAGCAAAAGGCAGCCGGAGCGCAGTGAACGGGAGGGGGGCGGAGCGTCAACGGGTCGACCCGTTGGGGCCGCTCGTCCGCTCGCCGGTGATAGTGAGAGAGGGGCCTGGGGTTGAGACGGTGCCCTCGAATGTGTCGCCCTCCACAGTGACAGTCGTGGACAGGGAAGGACCCTGCTCGGGCTGGATGGTAAAGGAAAGTGTCGTGCCGTCGAACGAGATGGACTGCAACTCGCTCTCATCACCCTGCGAGTTGATGAGGGTGCCCTCAAGCTCGGACTGGTCGCCTTCGAGGGTGAGGGTCCCGGTGCGATCGCCACGCGGTGTTTCGAGGGTATACTCCCAGGTGCCGGTCACTTTCGAGACGTCGCCGGAGACGTCCCCTTCTTCAGACGCGTCGGTGCTGTAGTCGTAGAGCTGCCCGTCCACGAACACGTGTTGCACCTTCGTGTCCTCGGCGAAGTAGTTTCCGTTGGTGACCACGAGGTTGGCAATCTTGCCCGCCTCTACGGTGCCCAGTCGAGCGCTGAGCCCGAGGGACGAGGCCGGGCGAGTGGTGAGGGCGGCCAGGGCCGTTTTTTCGGGGAGTCCCTGGGCGATCATGGTGCGCAGGTTTTCACGCACGTCACTCGGTGAGGCCTCGCGACTCGTGAACCCGAACTGCAGACCCGCCCCGTCGAGCGTGGCGGCGGTCTCCAGGTACTCCTGGCGTTGCATTGCGTGACGGAGTTCCAGGTTCTCTTCTTCCGCCTCGACCTGCTCGTACGACGGCGCCCGGAACTCAGGACTGTAGTATTCGGAGGGCGTGCGGGTCGTGTCCGCGACTGTGGTGTCCTGCTGAGCGGAACGCGTTGGCTCCTCCGGCAGGGCGAGGGTCAGGAACAGCGGGGCGTCCACGTCTTGGAGCGTGCCCACCATTTCGTGGCTTTCGCCGAGGCCGGCCAGTACGAGCGGAAAGCCGAGCTCCTGCTTCAGCCCGACAATGCGGTGCAGGGAAAGTGCGTCGTCGGCGTAGAAGGCGAGGGGCGTCTCCCCGTTGAGGACGGGAAAAAAGGCACTGTGATTAGGGTCCTGGGGGAGACGCTTCGTCCCCACGGGATCATTCTCATACTGGGCGGCCAGTTCCTGGCGCCGCTCGGCCTCTCGGTAGAGCTGGCGCATCTGGGCAATGACGGCCATTTCGGTAGCAGGGTACACGTAGCCGTCTGCCGTCTCAACTTGGGCAAAGAGCGCGGGGCCTTCTTCCAGAATCATGTCGTCCGCCGACGCGCCGCCGTAAAAGACATACGCACTGGTGCCCGGCAGCATCTGGCCCTCGGGCGCAACGTGGCCCAAGGTGAATCCGGCCTTGCGGAGGCCTTCTAGGTCGGATCCTTCTGGCGTCAAGAAGGAGCGCACCGACCGGTCCGGCTGGATGCCCGCCCGATCCGGGGGCGGATCGCCGGGGTCTACGTCGTCTTCGTCCTCGCCGTCGCTGTCCGGCATCTCGATCCCGGCGTGCGAAAAGCCGTCGATAAAGCCCGCGTAGACGACGAGCGAGTCGGCTGCGATGCGACGGGCATCGTAGGGGACCTCCACGTTCGGCCCCACGGCATCGATGAGCCCGTCGCGTACCACCACGGTGGCGGATTCGAGCACCTGCCCGGGGGCCTGGACCACGCGGGCGTCCGTGAGGGCATAGGTGTCGGTAACGGAGGGGACATCGTAGTCCTGGGCGTGGGCAGTGGGGGGCGCGCCAAGAAGGCCGAGGCAAAGGCCCAACAGGCCCAGGCAGTGGCGGAGGGGCAGAGCAGTCATGCGGGAGACGGGCGTCCGGTGAGGAGCGGAACGTAAGATGCTTCAACGTAACAGGGAGGCTTCACAGTGTCAGACCACCCATTGCGTAAAACGACCGCTTCATCACTCCTTGGTGTGGCTCACACTGCAAGCGGCTGGATCCGGCGTTGCTACATCCCCGTCCCGTCGACCTGTCGCTTGAGTGTTGTGAGGCGTTCGACCACCTCTGCCCGGTCCATTTGCCGGAAGCGCTCGGGGAGCAGGTCGCGGCTCGTGCATTCTAGTACCGCGGCCAGCTGTTGCAGCTCCACCTCCGTGGGGTAGGTGGGTGGAATGAAGTCGTTGACCGTGTCCTGCAGAATGCCGGGCGTCACGGTGCCGCCATTCGATCCAGCGGCCCGGAAGGCGGCCCGCGTGAGGACGGCTTCCATGTCGGCCCCGCTGTAGGTGCGTTCGCCCTTCAAGAGCTCGGGGGGAACGTCGTCCATCGGCAGATCAACGCCTGTACGGTCCATCATCACCCGAAGCAGTTCCTCCCGATCCTCGCGGGTGTGGGGGTAGAAGAGTGAGAGGTGCTCCTCCGCGCGGCCCTGCCGTTTCAGGTCCACCGGCATGAGGTCGGGACGGGCCGTGACGAGGAAGAAGATGACGCGTCCGCGGTGCGCTGGATCGCTCATGAACGAGACGATCTGCGAGAAGACGCGCTGGCTTACGCCCGAGTCGCCCTGCGCGTCGCGGTCGCCGAGGGCGGCGTCGGCCTCGTCGATCATGACGGCCACCGGCGTCATTGCCTCCAAGAGGTTCAGAATTTTCTCCAGGTTGCCCTCCGTCACGCCCTGCCACTGCGACCGAAAGTTCTTGAGCTTCACCATCGGAATTCCGATCTCCCCGGCGAAGCAATTGATCAAAAACGTCTTGCCGCAACCCACGGGCCCGCTCACGAGGTAGCCCATCGGGAGCACGTCGTGCTGGCCGGTTTGTACAGCGTGGGCGGCCTGGCGCAGGTGCTCCTTCGCCTCGGCATGCCCCGCGATGAGGTCCAACGAGTTGTCCGTCTCGATGAATTCGAGCATGCCGTACGCCTCCGCCTCAATAAACTCCTTCTTGAGATCGGAGAGCGTCTCGGGCGTCAGCCGGTTTTGGTTCTCCAATACGTCGGCCAGGATCGTGCGCAGTTGGGTGTAGTTCAGGCCTGCGCTGTTGGTGGCTAGGGCCTCAGGCGTCACGTCCGAGTGGTCGCGGAAAAGGTCCCCGCGCTCCTCCAGGGCCCAGTCGATGTACTGCCGCCGGTTCTCCTCCTCGGGGATGGGAACATAGATCTCGGCGGTGTGGGGACTCTGAACGAGCTGCTGGTTAAGGTCCGTCAGGTTTTCGGTGAGAAGGGTGAGCGTAAAGTCGCTCTCCAGAAAGAGCGCATCCCGTGACCACTTTTGCAGGTAGACGAGCGACTGCCGGTCCTGCGCCGAGTACATAGAGGCCTTTGCCATAGGCGCCACGGTCTCGGCGTAGTCGACTACGCAGGCGATGCGCACACCGTCCGAGAGGCGGAGGCGGAAATACTCCTCCAGCAATTCGAAAACCTTGTCCGGCGACTTTGGCAAGTTGCCCTCATACTCCGTGCCTTGGAGACTGTCCTGCCCCGAGAGGGCCCGATTGAAATCGTTTCGGGAGGCGTCATCCGCGAAGTGGATGCCGGCGCTGCGGTCGTAGAAAACGATCACGTCACGGGCGGCAAAGAGGTCGTCGCTCATGAAGGTACGGAGCGACGGGTAGATGCGGTTGCCGTCGCGGTCCTCAGTGGGCACCACGTCCCGAATGTCGCCGTGGAGAATAAAGGTCGAGACCGTTTTGGTGAAGTACTTCCGGGCCAGCTCCCGCGCCCAGGGGGGGTAGTGAGCGGTGTACGGGTCCAGGGGGGGCTTTGAAGGGGCCTCGGTGGAGGAAGACGCTGAGGGAGTGTCGGCCGTCGGGGCAGGCGACGGTTCGGGAGAATCCGGGTTGGTCATGGCGGTCGGAGAGCTCTATGTGGCAAACGTGTAAAGAGAAACAAGGGAGGGGCGTTCGAGATTCGGTCGTTTCTGGTTGTGTCGCCGGTCCTCCATCAGGCACAGAGAAAAAAGTGCCGCCACGGGATGACGAACCGGTTCTTGTAGAGTAGTGGTACGAGAGGCCCCCTTTGGAGCCCTCCTGGACCTTCGGTACATTAGAGAAAAAATTCGCCGTGCTGTCCGTTTCTCGTTCTGACTTGCCTACATGGGGGCTCCCTTCTGTTCGCAGCTTGCGCGGTCGCACCACGTGTCGCCGGTTGGTACGGCCACAGAGGCCGCCCATTGGCTCTTGATCGAAGACCCATCCCCCTGGGAGGCCCATGCCGTGACGGCGGCCGACTGGTTTACCGACGTCCAGTCCTCCATAGCGGAATGGAAAGACGTCGTGCCCGACCTGCGGGTGCAGCTCATCCGCCGGGGACTGACGACGTGGGACGCCCCGGACCGCATCCGCTGCTTCGCGGTGCGAGCGGGGGAACGACCCGTCGTGCGCGACTGGTCGCTGGGGGGATACGCGGAGATTGCGGATCTACCGGTGCCTAGTGCCCTCCGGTCGTCGTCCGACGGGGTCTCCCCAGGTCCGTTTTTGTTTACCTGTGTGAATGGCCGCCGGGATGCATGCTGCGCCAAGTGGGGACGCCCCGTTGCCCAAGCTGCGACCGATACGGCCCCGGACGCCGCGTGGCAGACGTCGCACCTCGGTGGTCATCGCTTTGCGCCCACCGCGCTGGTACTGCCCCACGGGACGCACTACGGTTGGCTCCGCCCCGACGACATGTCCGGTCTGCTGGCGGCCCATCGGCGCGGACAGCTCTACGACCTCGATCGGGTGCGCGGGAGGGTCCACCAGCCCCGCCCGGTGCAGGCGGCGTGTCTTGCGTTGCGGAAGCGCCTTGGAGAGACTGCCCTCGCCGCCGTTCGGGGCACGATGGTGGCGACGGGCGACACGGACTGGACGGTACACGCCCGGGCAAACGGGCAGACATACGTCGCACACGTCTGGCAGGAGCAGCGGGAGGCCTCCGTTCCCCACAGCTGTGGTAGCGAGAAACCGAAGCCGGATGTGGCGTGGCAGGTGACGTGGGAGACCCTCGATGCCTGAACAACAAAAAAGCGTACCTCCACCACTCAAGGGCGGAGGCACGCTCTGGATATCCCTAGAAAGACGAGGCCGTACGGTGCTGGTCGAGTGCGCCGGAAGAGCCTGCGCAATTTCTGGGCTAGGCAATCGTGATATCGTCGTCGAGGTACACGTCCTGGATGGCGTGCAGGATCTCGACACCGTCCTCCATGGGCTTCTGGAACGACTTCCGCCCGGTAATCAGTCCCATGCCGCCGGCGCGCTTGTTGATGACGGCGGTGCGCACTACCTGCTGCAGGTCATTCTCGCCACTGGCACCGCCGGAGTTGATGAGGCCACAGCGGCCCATGTAGTTGTTGGCCACCTGGTAGCGCGTCATGTCGATCGGGTGGTCCGTGAGCAGCTTTTCGTCTACGAGCGACGGATCTTTCGCGTAGCCGTCGTCCTTCTCCGCCCGCATCGCGGCGTAGCCGCCCGTAAGGGTAGGCTGTTTCTGCTTGATGATGTCCGCCTCGATGGTGGCACCGAGGTGGTTGGCCTGACCCGTAAGGTCGGCCGAGCCCTCGTAGTTTTCGCCGTTCAGGACGAACTCCTTGTTGCGCACGTAGCACCACAGGATGGTCGTCATTCCCAGGTCGTGCGCCTTCGAGAAGATCTTCGAGATTTCCTGAAGCTGCCGGTTTGATTCCTCGGAGCCCCAGTAGATGGTGGCGCCCACGCCGACGCAGCCTTGCTCGTAGGCATCTTCCACCCGGGCGTACGGCACCTGGTCGTAGCGGTTGGGGTACGAGAGCAGTTCGCTGTGATTGATCTTGAGGACGAACGGGATCTTGTGCGCGTAGTCCCGAGCCACCGAGCCGAGCACGCCGTACGTGGTCGCCACGGCGTTGCAGCCGCCCTCGATGGCCAGCTTGATGATGTTCTCTGGGTCGAAGTACATCGGGTTCGGCGCGAAAGAGACGCCGGCGGAGTGCTCGATGCCCTGGTCAACGGGCAGGATGGAGATGTAGCCGGAGCCGCCGAGGCGGCCATGCTTGAAGATCTGCTGCATCGACCGGAGGACCTGCGGGCTGCGGTCGGAGCCCTTCCACACGCGGTCCACGAAGTCGGGGCCGGGGAGGTGCAACTGATCCTTCGGGATCGTCTCACATTCGTGGTCAAGCAGATACTCGGTTTCGTCGCCGAGATGCTTGGCAATGGGAGTGCGGGTTGCTTGGGCCATGGGTCGCTAGGGACTAGTGGGACAGGAACAGAGAGAAGCAAAGGCGGTCGAGGTGGACGACGAACGTCTTTTCTTAAGGTACGAAAGGAGACGGTCTGTGTCCACAATCCGAGGAGAGAAACGCCGTGATGCTCAATGGAGAATATAGGAAATGACCGAGGAACCATCCAAACGGTGGCGGCCGGAGGGGTCCGCCTTCAAAGGCGGCAAACGGCCCGCTCGCCGTTACGCGCGGTGTTTGATCCTCTATGGGGCGGGATGGCGAAAAGCCGGAGCCCGAATGGATCAGGTAGTTTCCTCCTCCAGCACGTCCATGGCCTTCTCGGCGATGCCCAGAAAGCTATCGGCCGCCAGACTGGCACTGCCAATGAGGCCGCCGTCGATGTCGGGCTGTGAGAGGAGGCCGTATGCGTTGTGCGGCTTCATGCTGCCGCCGTAGAGGAGGGGCACGCCGTCGGCCACGGAGGCCCCGAACCGCTCCGCCAGGTCGCGCCGAAGCAGCCCGTGCATCTCCTGGGCCTGCTCGGGCGCGGCGGACTCGCCGGTGCCAATGGCCCAGACCGGCTCGTAGGCCACGACGAGAGCGCCGGATTCCCCGACGGACACATCCGCCAGCGCGCCGTCAACCTGAGCCCGAACCACGGCTTCGGCGTTTCCGGCTTGGCGCTGCTCCAGCGTCTCCCCCACGCATACGATGGGGATGAGGCCGTGGCGCTTGGCCTGTTTTACCTTGGCGTTCACCGCCGCGTCGGTCTCGTCGTAGTACTTACGTCGCTCGGAGTGCCCCAGAATCACGTAGTCGCACCCGATCGACGTGAGCATCGGGGCCGACACGTCGCCCGTGTAGGCGCCTTCGTCCTGGGCGTGCATGTCCTGGGCCCCTACAGCTACGGGCGCGTCGTCCAGTGCATCACGAACCGCGGGGAGGTGGACGAACGGGGGGCAGACGAGAAAGTCAACGTCGTCGAAGGCCTGAGGTTGAGTCGACAGGCGGTCGGCAATGACTTGGGCGAGGGTTCGGCCTTCCGGGACGTCGGTATTCATTTTCCAGTTTCCGGCGATCAGCATAGGGGAAGAGCGGTCTGGGAACGTCGAAGGGCGAGTGCTGCTATTTCCGGGCTTCGTAGGCGAACATCGTCGGGGGGATGTTTCGGGGTTCGTACTCCTTGGTGACCTCCGAGAAGTGCTCGCGGAGCGGGGCCTCCAGATGGTTGTAGTTCTGGTATACAAGAAACTTTCCCCTCTTGGCGAGTACATCCCGCGTCCGGGCCAGCAGGGTATGCTTCGTGTCATCATCGAGGAAGGAGAAGGGAATGCCGGACACGATGTAATCCACGGCGTCAATCTCGTGGGCCTGTAGAATGTCCACGATCCGCTCGGCGCGGTCCTCTACCACGGCGACGCGGGGGTCGCCCGCAGTCATCTCCTCGAGCATTTTCACAAACTCCGGGTTGCTCTCGATGAGGAGGAGGGTGGAGCCCGCCGTCATGCGGTCGAGGATGTACTCGCTGAAGACTCCATTGCCGGGTCCGTACTCCACGATGACCTGATCCCTGTCGAAGTCAATCCACTTGCAGACCCGGCGGACAAGGAAGGAGGACGAGGGGGCAATCGCCGCGACGTCCTGGTCGCGGAGAAAGTTTTTAATGTACGAGAGGGTTCCGGAGAGGGCAGACGGCACGGGAAGAAGGGGAATGGGTGAGGGCGTCTATGGCGCAGGTGCTGGTGAAGGAACCGGCGTGAGGCTAAGTACGCCTATAGCGCGGCTTGTTTCAAGGCCGTCACGTTTTTGCTCCGTGAAGGATCGTCCAAAGAGGTGTGGGGGCTCGGGGGGACGGGACGACGCGTCGGGAGATGCTGAGAGGAGTTGGATCAGATGTCGGCGGAGAGACGGGAAGTCGCCTGCCCGGTATCGGTTCACGAGACGTCCGTCCTTGTCAATGAGAATCCACGTGGGGGTATGAACCACGTTGTACCGTGTCGCCATCGGGTCCTGGAGGCCCTGAGAAAGGAGGGTCGTGCGTCCCGGCAGGCGTTGAGTGCGGAGGAAGGCCTGGTTGACCAGTGAGTCGGGCTCTACGGAGAGAGAAACAAAGGAGACCGAATCGGGCCGTGTGGCGTCGTACAGTGCGTTCCGGAGGGGGCGTTGCAGGCTATGTAAATCGGACCCGGGCCGGTAGTATTCGAGAACCACGGGGTGCCCCTTGAGGGCCTGGAGGGATGTGGGGGCACCCTGAAGGGAAGGAATCTGCAGAGTAGGAGCGGGCTGGCCCGGTTGCAAGTGGGCTGCCTCGTACTGGACCCGCTGTGCCCACTGTGCCCACCGCGTGCCAGGATGGGCCTCCCGCAGGCGCTCGGCGGCTGCGAAGGCGGCCTTGAATTGGGTGCTGTCCAGAAACGCCTGGACGCGCACAGCGTGCACCCCTGCCTGCTGACGCGGCGCGGAGGTGCGCACCTGGAGGGTGTCCACCAGGTCCAACGCCGCCCGCTGCCCATGGCGACGGGCTTCGGCCCGGCGGGCAATGCGCACGACATCGACGTAGCGGGGGCTCGACGAATCGATTCGTCGGGCTCTGGCCACCACCAAAGAGTCGTTCCACCCCTCTAGGTGCGCAAGCGACGCAACGGCGGCGTGCTGGCCCGCGTAGGTTCTTGGGTATCGGCTCGATATGTTCCAGAGGGTGCTGCTAATTAACCGGGTGCTCTGGGCCTGAGCAGTGGGAACGGGTACTTCAGCGCGCACCCTCCGCGCCAGCAGGCGCTGGTGCACGGCCATCGCGTTGCGATACGCGCGAAGGGCCTGGTTTTCGGGGGATTCCGGGCGGAGGGAACGCCGTGAGTGGGGCAGTTCTACGTGGAGGGAGGCAGAATCGCCCGCGGCCACCACGTACTCGGTGGTCGCCACCCGCTGGCGGCCCTGGCGTCCCCACAAGGCGAGCGTGTAGATGCCCCGCTTTGGGGCACGGATGCGCATCCGGAAATGCCCATCCGGGGCGGTTCGCGTGTGGCCGAGGGTGTCGAGGCGGCGACCGTCCGGGCGAACCACTAGCACCCGAAACCCACCGTGCCCAGTGCCTGAGTGCTCCGCTGAGTCCACGACCACTCGTCCCTGCAGGTAGCTTTGTACGGACGAAGACCTGGGGGACTGCCGACATGCCGTGAGACACACGAAAACACCCACCAGCAGAGGAAGTCCCAGACGGATGGGCAGAGAAAAACGCGCCCGTGGCGAGCAAGAGAACGGCGTCATCAAGCCTCGTCTACTCGTCGACGTTTGCGGGGTCCCGTTGCGCCTCCAACTTGTCCCGAAGCAGCGACCGCACCAGTTCCGGATTCGGTGATCCGTCGAAGCGCTGCATGACCTGTCCGATGAAGAAGCCGAGCAGGCCGTCCTTGCCGTCGAGGTACGTCTGCACCTTGTCCGTGTGGTCCGAAATGACGTTGTCGACCACCGGCGCGATGGCACTTCGGTCGGACACCTGGATGAGGTCGCGCTCGTCGGCGATCGCTCCGGCACTCTTGTCGGGCTGCTCCATCATGGCCGCGAAGACCTCCTGGGCGCCGTTGGAACTCACCTTGTCCTGGAGGCGGAGAAAGACGAGCTGAGCCAGGCGCTCGGGGGTCACCGGGAGGGCCTCCACGTCGAGGTCACGCTCATTCAGCACGCGCAGCACCTCGGTCATAATGAAGTTCGACACCGTTTTGGCTTGAGCGTCGGTGTCCCCGCCCTTGGTTCGTTTGTAGAGGTGTCGAAGCGTCTCCTCGAAGTAGTCGGCCACGGCTCGCTCTTCCGTCAACACACCGGCGTCGTACGCCGGGAGGCCAATCTCCTCCACGAATCGCTGCTGACGCGCCCGGGGCAGTTCGGGGAGGCCGTCACGGACCTGTGCAACCATCTCGTCCGAAACGGTAACCTCCACGAGATCCGGGTCCGGCATATAGCGGTAGTCGTGCGCCTCCTCCTTCGACCGCATAGGCCGGGTGGTGCCCGAGTCGGGATCCCAAAGCAGGGTCTGCTGCGTGATCGTATTGCCCCGCTCCTCGGCGGCAATCTGGCGCGTGATCTCGTAGTCGAGCGCCTGTTCCACGTGACGCATCGAGTTCATGTTCTTAAGCTCCGTTCGCGTGCCGAAGGCCTCCCGGCCACGGGGCCGCACGCTCACGTTGGCGTCACACCGCAGGGAACCCTCTTCCATGTTGCCGTCGCTAATGTCGAGGTAGCGCACCAGCTGACGGAGCCGTTCCAGAAACAAGCGGGCCTCGCGGGGGGATCGCAGGTCTGGCTCCGTCACGAGTTCTAGTAGGGGGATGCCGCACCGGTTGTAGTCCAGCCGCGTGCTCCCGTCCGGGTCGTGCATAGACTTGCCGGCATCTTCCTCCATGTGGATGCGCGTGAGCCCTACGCGCCGCGAAGCCTTGCCGCCCGTAGGCGTCTCGTCCTCGTCGCCAGGGAAGATGTCGACGTGCCCGTCGTAGCAGATTGGGGTATCGTACTGGGAAATCTGGTAGCCCTTCGGCAGGTCGGGATAAAAGTAGTGCTTGCGGGCAAAAACCGAGCGGGATGCGATGGAGCAGTGGGTCGCCAGGCCGAGACGAAGGGCGTACGCCACCACTTTTTCGTTGAGCACCGGCAGGGTGCCTGGATGGCCCAGGCTGATGGGGTCGACCTGCGTATTGGGGGCTGCCCCAAATGCCGTAGCGTCCGGGCTAAAAATCTTGGCGTCGGTCTGAAGTTGGACGTGAACCTCGAGGCCGATGACCGGCTCGTAGTTCTCGTAGGCCATGCGTATTGGGAGCAGATCAATGGGGACGAATCGAAGCGCAAGGTTCTGCGCCCCGACAGGTTCCGAGAACGGAGATACCCAAGGACGCGGAGAATGTTCGGGGCATTCGGGGACTTCCCCGGTGCATTCCTCTCTGGGGCACCTGTAGATGGGTTGGCCGGCCTCAAAGGGACCGTCGCTCCCCGAACTCCCGATGCAGACCGCTACGGGATCGAGATGGGGGCTGCCTCAGAATGAGCGGCGTCGGGGCCCACACGAGAATTGTGGAGGTCTGGCTGTCCACGCTCCGGTCTGCGCCAGAGGGAAAAACCATTCGGTGGTGCATCCGGGACGGGACGATCAGAGACCGCATTGGGGGCTACCGCTCGGTGTGCCGTCTGGGAGGGGGCGGCCGGCGACAAGGAGTGTCTCTCGACCCGGAGCACAGCACACGACCATCCAATAATGCCCCCCAGGTAGACCACAATGACGAGGGCGAGGCCTGCGTATTGGCGATAGCGGTGGGGGCTTTCGGACACGGTCAATGAGGAGCGGTGAAGAAAATGGGCGTAATCCGGTCCGTATCGGAGTGTCCGGGCGCCAAAGAGTTCCAGTTTCGCGTCGACGCCCCGATGCTGGTTCGGGGAGCGGGAGCCTCCCAGCTCGGCTATGGTCCGCGATCAGGCGCTGCCGAGGGCGGGCTGGCCAGCGTAGTAGCGGTGGTCAGGACGGGGCCCAGGAGAAGACGAAACCACGTCGTGTAGCGGTGAGGATGCGTTTCCACGTCGCTGCGGAGCGTCGACGGCTGTACCCATGCCCAGTCGGACACTTCGCGCCCAGACGGTCGCACTTCAGGGGCCTCCACCGTGCCAACAAACACATGGTTGTGTTCGTGTTCAACCAGGCCATCTCCTACGGGAAGACGATAGGTTTTCTGAAAGGCTGGGGCGATGGATGCATGAAATCCCAACTCCTCGGGCAGGCGCCGTGCTGCGCCATCCTGTGGGGCCTCCCCGGGGTGAGGATGACTGCAGCAGGTGTTCGACCAGAGACCGCCGGAGTGATACTTGCCGGGGGCACGTCGTTGGAGGAGGAGGCGACCGGTTGGGTCGAAGAGAAAAACCGAAAAGGCGCGGTGAAGGAGCCCCTCGGCGTGCGCACGGAGCTTCTCGGCGGTGCCGATCGGCCGGTCATTCTCGTTCACCAGCACAACAGGGTGGGACATGGGCCGTGAACTGATACGGTTGCCTAGTGGAAAGCACCCTCAATATGAGAACTATGAACATTTTCGTGGTCCTCTTTAGGGGCACATTACGGCATTATTGCAAAGAAAATTTCCCCCGTTTGGTCCCCAAGAGTCTGTGGCCGCGGCCTGATCCGGGCAACGTCGATCAAATGGAACGGACTCGCCAACGACCCAGAGGGGGGCTTGACGCGGTCGCTCCCGATTTGTGTCTTTGGAATTCCCATTTGTTCGCGAGTCCTGCCCCCATCCAGAAAAACAGTCCCATGCACGAGCTCACGATTCAAGGCGTAGGCACTGTCGAGGTCGAGGAGGGGACGCGGCTGGTTCGGGCCATTGAGGATAGCGGTGTCGAGATTGGCCATCGCTGTGGCGGGCAATCCCAGTGCACCACCTGCCGCGTGGAGTTTGAGGAGGGGGAGCCGGAAGTGATGACCGAGGTCGAGTACGAGAAGCTCACCGACATTGGCCAGTTTGGCGACATGCGCCTCTCATGCCAGATTGTGGTCGACCGCGACATGACGGTTAATCCCCTCATGACCGTTGAGGATCAAGGGTGGGACGATGCGGGGCCCGAGCCAGCCATCATGGTGGAGCCGGATGCTGAGTGGTTCCCCATCACCACCCTTGAGCAGAAGTGAAGGCGTTCCGGGCAATATTGAGTGGGAGGGGGCTGGATGATTGGGGAGCGTCCCGAGATGCGAAGTGGAACGACTGCGGACTGCGTTCCGAACGCGCCGTTTCTACGGGGGCGTGCCTTGGGCAACGGAGGCCTTCCGGGAGGTCACGGCGGGAGATCAAAGGGTGCTATTCCCTAAGATTTGGCGGCTAGTCGTCCTCCCCATCGGTCTTCTCCTTGGGACCGTGCTCGTCGTAGTCGTTCACGTGAAAGCCTTCGCCCTTGAAGATGACGCCCGGGTTGTCGGTGATGATGCGCTCAACATCCTGCCCTGTCTCCGGGCACGTATCCAGGGGGTCCTCGGTGATGCGCTGCTGAACCTCGAAGGTGCTTCCGTCTTCGCGGCGGTATGTGTAGGTCGGCATCTGTGCGGGGGAGAGATAGTCGCAGGAAAGAATGAGGCGCATGGGTACCAGGGGAGGCCCTGGATGGCGACAGCGCTCTTTAGCATTAGTCCGCGCTTTTGTTTCTGAGACCGGTTGGGACCCCGCAGGAAATTCAAGGAGGCACACATTTTGGGCGATGTCCTCTTGATGGGTCGGAACGGTCTCTGAGGGCACGTTCTTCGGGTAAGGATGCTTTTCCTCAGATCCGAGGATCGATTCGGGGATGATGTGGGTTGAACCTGTGTGAACATTTCCATCCCCGGGAACTCGACGGGGACTCAGTTTTAGATACTCTTGCACTTTTGAAGACGACGGTCCGGTAGTTCAGTTGGTTTAGAATGCTGCCCTGTCACGGCAGAGGTCGCGGGTTCGAGTCCCGTCCGGACCGCCTTTCCCCTCGATTCCGCCTGCCCCGGGATCGAGGGTTTTTTGTCGCGTGGGTCCCGTGCACGGTTTCATGCTTCGTGAGGAAGAGGCGGGCCCGGTGCTACGTCGTTGGCCATTCTCCGGGAGGAGTGAAGGGGCCGCGATGGAAGGCTCCACTGTTCGTCGATTCCTGCGTTCATAGCGGCCTCCGATGTCCTCGTTTTCCTTGTCGGTACGGTCGGTCTCCTTGACCCGGCTTGGGTGGGGCGGTATCGGGATGATGCTGGGAGCTTCGGCCCTTGCCGTGGGGGCGGCGCTGTGGAAGCTTTTGGCCATTGGGGGCGTTGCGTTCGGGGCCATGGCCGGAGGTGCTTGGTTGGGGACCCGTTCGGGCGCTGCACATGCGGAGGGAAGTACAGTGCGGGCCCGGCGGCTCGCCTGGGGGTACGGACTTGCCAGCGGTGCCATGATTACGAGCACTGGTGCCTTCCTCATTCCGAGTGCCATCGGGCACGACGCCACGGTTGGGGGGTTTGGCATCGCGGCCGGGGTGCTGCTCGGGTTCATCCTTCACGCCGCGCAGCATCAACTCGCGCACTTGTCGCTCCCGATGGATGTCACAACCCTTGAGTTGACCGCCCATTCCTTGGCCGCCGGGGTAGTAATTGGGGCCGTCTACGCAACCATGCCTGCTCTCAGCCTCGCCCTGGGGCTCGCCATCGTATCCCATAAAGGCCCGGCCGGCTACGCGGCGGCACGACGGCTCCGTCGGGCCGGGCGGCCCACATCGGTACTGCTGGTGCCGGCCGCCGCCGTCGCGGCAACGGCCGTGCCCGTCGGAATCATCTCGCCGCCCGGAAGCGACGTACTACACGCCCTGGTGTTTGGCATTGCGACCGGCGTGTTTTTGCACGTGGCCCTTGACTTCCTCCCACGGTGCGAAATCGGCGGAGAAATCTCGGAGGCCGCGGGACTGACGGGCGAAGCTGTTCCGGACGATCACTTCGATGCCGAGCATCACCTGCTTGATCGCCTGCGCCTCCACGCCGTGGCGAGTGCTGTGGTGGGCGGACTTGTGGTGTTCGTTGCGTGGTTGGGCGTCCATGCCTAGAGCCGCGTCCCGTCCGCGCTTGGAGAACCCCGCATCGTTGACAGCCGAACCGCTTCTGCCTATTGTACACACACTCGATTCGCAGGCCCTACGCGACTTGCTGGCCTGCCGGGTCCACCCCTCACACTGTTATCGCGCATCCATCCGTCCTGATCATGCTTCGACTTCAATCCTTGGTATCCCCCGTTCTTGTCCTTCTTGCTTCCACCTTCCTGCTCGCTGGGTGTGGGGGGGGAGGCGGCGGCGAGACCGATGGGAACGTGCAAATCCAGGTGGTCGACCGTTCGCCTGCCATCGAGGGGGCGTCCGCCCGAATTGTGACCCCCACCGACAGTGCAGTCGTCGATAGCCAGGGTGTGGACGTAACGGTTGAGGCCGATAGTTTCGAGACGGGCATCCAAACCGAGACGGAGCGGGCCGGTGAGATTGCAAACTCGGGCAATGGGCAGCACTTCCACGTTATTCTAGATAACCAGCCGTACTTGGCCAATTACGAGGCGGGCACGCCGTTCGATCTCGGAGATCTGGAGCCGGGGGCGCACACCGTCGTTGCCTTCCCAAGTCGCTCCTACCACGAGAGCGTTAAGGGGCCGGAGGCCTATGATCTGGTCAACTTCTACGTGCAGGAAGAGTCCGGTTCGTTCATGCTCGGCCCCCGCGAGCCCGCCATCATTTACAGTCGTCCCAAAGGCCGGTATCGCCGTGCCGACGCGGAGCGGATCATGCTCGACTTCTATCTGCACAACGTGGAGCTGAGTGAGGATGGCTACAAGGCCCGCTACACCATCTCCGACGACGAGGGAACCGAGGTAGCCTCGATTACACTTACAGAGTGGACCCCCGCCTTCGTAACCGGCCTCGACGGCACCTATGAGGTAAATCTGCAGCTCATCGGCAGCGACGGAAATGTAGTGCCGGGGGCCTTCAACGACACGACACGGAAAATCCGAGTTCGGCCCTAGAGCCTCTCACAGCACCGGTCCCTCGGCTTCGGGGTTTGATGCAGAACCCATCCGACCGTGGAGGGGGCCTCCATTCAATCGGATGGGTATCCAATCAAATTTGGGGCGACCACAGAATTTCCCTGTGGGCTCTCCGTGGTGGTTGGGCGTCCTCAGTCGACATATAACGGCACTCAAGTATGTCTCTACTCCAGTCCTCTTGGCAGCGGGCGCTTCTCCACGCATTCGGGGGAAGCGCCCTGCTTTTGGTCCCCCTCTTGTGGGGCGGGCTGGCCGCCGCGCAGCCCGCCCCCGGCCCCGCGGCGAAGCCGCAGCCCGGCATTGACGTGCAGGAGTACGACTTTGCTCTCGCCTTGTCGGACACGACGGACCGGATTGAGGGTACGGCCACGGTGCGCCTCCGCGTGACGACCGACACCCTTACGGCCGTGCGGCTCGACCTCATTGGGCGCGATGGGTCGCATGGGGCGGCGCCTGTCTCGCAGACGGGCATGCGGGTTGCGTCGGTAACGAGCGAGGGACAGGAAGTGTCGTACCGCCACGCCGACGATATTCTTCGGATTGTGCCGCCTACGGGCCTTACCGCGGGACAGTCACACACCTTTCGCATCGAGTATGCTGGCGTGCCCGCCGACGGACTCATCATTGGGACCAACCAACACGGCGACCGCACCTTTTTTGGCGACAACTGGCCCAACCGGGCCCGTCACTGGCTGCCTGTGGTAGACCACCTCTCCGACAAGGCGACGGTTTCCTTTCGCGTGACGGCGCCGGCGCAGTACAAAGTAGTGGGCAACGGAGCGTTGGTGCAGGACTCCACGAGCCAAGGATTGCGCTACACCCACTGGCACTCCGACGTGCCCCTCCCACCGAAGGTGATGGTCATCGGTGTGTCCGACTTTGCGGTTGATACGGCCGGCACCGTGGACGGAGTGCCCGTCCAGAGTTGGGTATACCCCGAGAATCGTCGCGTGGGATTTCGGGACCTGGGACAGGCGCCCCCTATCCTGCGCTTTTTTGAGGAAAATTTGGGGCCGTACCCTTACGAAAAGCTCGCCAACGTGCAGTCGACCACCCGCTATGGCGGTATGGAAAACGCCGCCGCCATCTTCTACAGCGAACAGGCCGTGGCTGATGGAGAGGACAGCACGCCCCTGCTCGCCCACGAAATCGCGCACCAGTGGTACGGAAACACGGTCACCGAGGCCGATTGGCCCCACCTCTGGCTTAGCGAGGGGGTCGCGACGTACCTGACGGGGCTCTACCTGGAGCATGCCCGCGGCGATGCAGCCCTCCGGCGCTACATGGAAACCGCGCGTGAGCAGGTCGCGCAGTTCCACGCTCAGAACCCGCACACACCGCTCGTCGACACTACGTTTAGCGATCCGAACGAACTCCTCAATACCAATCCCTACCAGAAGGGTGCCTGGGTGCTACACATGCTGCGACAGCAGGTGGGGACCGGGACGTTTTGGGAGGGCCTGCGTGCCTACTATGACCGCTACCGAAATGGCAACGCCAGCACGCGCGACTTCCGGGCTGTGATGGAAGACGTGTCGGGGGAGGACCTGAAGGCCTTCTTCGCACAGTGGACACGTCGCCCCGGTCATCCGGTTATTGAGGGCACGTGGCGCCACGACGCAGCGGCGGGCGAGTGTGTGGTATCACTGCGGCAGACCCAGGAGGAGGCGCCCTTTCGGGGTCCAGTTGAGATTGCGATCGATGACGCGTCGGGTACGACCACCAGGATGATCTCCATGGAGGGGCGTCGTACACAAGCCCGTGTGCCCTGTCCCCAGGCCCCTTCAGCCGTCACGCTGGATCCCAACACCCGGCTCCTGGCCGAGTGGTCAATGCGGCGGGCAGAATGACAAGGGGCCTGGGATCGAAAAATCTACCCCCACCGTCCACTTTGTAATGCCTCGCCTTCCTGTTTGCCTCGCCCTCGCGTTTCTTCTCGCCGCACCCGCTGGCGCCCAGCCCGACTCGTCCGACGCGGCGCCCGAAGCGGGAGTCCGAGCCACCATCGACGCCCTGTTCGACGGCATGCGGGCGGGCGACAGCACTGCGGTGCGGGCGGTCTTTCACGAGGATGCGCGCCTGCATACGGCCTCGGGCCCAGGCGAGACATCGGCCGTGCAGGCCACCCCGATCGATGCATTCGTAGAGGCGGTGGGACGCCCCCACGAGAAAGTGTGGGACGAGCGGATTTGGAACGTTGAGATTCGGGTAGACGGCCCGCTGGCGAGCGCCTGGGTGCCGTACGTGTTTTATCGGGGCGATGAGTGGTCGCACTGTGGGGTGAATGCCCTTCAACTCATCCGGCGTGCCGACGGCTGGCGGATTTTGCAGATCACGGACACGCGCCATCAGGAATGCAGTGTCCCGCCGGCCGTGCAGAAGTCGAGGTAGGAACCCTCGGGGGAACGGCGTAACACTGGGACGGGGCATAACGTGATGGATCCAAAGCGCTCGGCTCTGTTTCCTGCTCCAATTGCACGATTCCCATGTCTGCTCGTCCCATCTTCTACACCATACTCCTTGTCGCCCTCATCACCCTGCCCCGCCTTGCTACAGCGCAGGAGGTCACCCGCGAATCCCGGTCGGTCGCCTCCTTTACGGCGGTCGAGTTC